>NZ_JBARVX010000561.1:0-16017 GCF_049646505.1 Microcoleus sp. | reverse complement strand
CGACCAGCTTGGCCGGCAAACTAGATTCGGCTAAGTGCCCCTACCAAGCCGATCAGCAAGTTAAGTTCCTGCACCTGCAAGCAGAAATCGACTCCTTGCCGCTGCATGGTTTTTGGGAACTAGGCTGATGATTGAGAATTGCCGGCACCCCGATTTTCTGAGGTACGAGTTACTGGCAAATCTGAGAATATTTGTGGCGACACCTGCGGACAGGTATCAATAGTTACACTGATTTCAAGGCAGGTTCTTCACAATTTCCTTAACCTGCACCCTAAGATTCAGCAGTTATGCTCCACTTTCCCGGCTACAAAATTTTTAGGAAAATCTATGAAAGCGATCTCTAGGGATCGTCTCATATTTGTAACAACACTTCTTTCTTCCTCACTTCTTTCTTCCTCCTTCTTTCTTCCTCCTTCTTTCTTCCTCCTGCCTCCAATTTATAGCTGGGCTGCTTTCCGACACAGATGCTCCCAGATGCGTTTACCCTGTCGGTCAAACGACGTTTACTGTGTCAATTCCGATCGCCATTTAGCTTTATTGCAATCCTAAATCATTCACAAAATTTGTAGGTAGTGCTAAGAGTGCCTACCCTCGATCGGGGTTCTTCAATGGGTGGGAATCACCCTACAATGAACTATACAAATGATGCGAGAATTGCCCTATTCTACTAAAAAAATATACCGGTGCGCGACTCAAAATACAACTCTCGACAGATGTTATATCGATCGCGGCTGCACTGTCAGGTGATTCTTGAGTGTTGACTGTTGACTCGAAAGCTGTTCGGACATTTGAACAATACCGGTGCAACCGAAAACGGTGTCATATTGTTCAATTCTTGAATTTAAAATTTAAAATTTAAAATGGTATTAGACAGATGTCAAAATTCGAGCGCGATGGGGTGTCGCCATTGTCAAATTTTAAATCTAAAATGGTATTAATTGCCAGTTCCGAGTCACGCCCCCTTGATAATTAGGCGGCTGCAACCGCCTCTAGACCAACTTTCGCCTGCCGGAACTGGCTAAGAAATAAAGGGAATATTTAACCCAATTTGGGTATTAATTGCCGATTTTGCCTACATTTCTCTCTCTTGATTTGCCCATGTCAACCACAGTTTATGATAACCAACACTTGCTCGAACAGGCGATCGACCTCAAACCGCCGGTGCTGCCTCCAGATACACCGTTAAAAGTTGCGCTCGCCGCCATGACTCAGGCGAGCGCCAGTTGCGTTTTAATCGCGCTTGAGCAGCAACCGATCGGGATTTTGACTGAGCGCGATGTTGTCAAAATAACTGCTAGCGAAATACCCATAGCAGGGCTGACAATTGCTGAGGTAATGACGCAAAATCCGATCGCCATTTCCATCGATCTAGCGGAGAATATCTTCAAAGTATTGGGCATATTGCGATCTGCAAAAATCCGTCACTTGCCCCTCACAGACGCAGGCGGAAACTTGCTCGGCGTCATCACCTCAGAAAGCATCCGTCAAATCCTGAAACCAAGCGACTTGCTGCAAATGCGGCGCGCCCGAGAAATCATGACCGCCGAAGTAATAGTTTCCTCAACTAAAACCCCAGTTTTAGAAATCGCAAAACAGATGGCAACCCAGCGCAAAAGCTGCACAGTCATTTGCAGTGAATGCGACAACAAAAATCAAAAACCTGTCGGCATAATCACAGAACGCGACATTGTTAAATTCCAAGCTGCCGAACTCGATTTTGCCAGCACGACTGCCGCAGCCGTCATGAGTTTTCCCCTCATACCTTTGCAGGTAAAAGCCACATTGTGGCAGGCTCACCAATTCATGCAGCAGCACCGCATCCGGCGCTTGGTGGTAGTGGACGAAGCAGGATATTTAGCCGGAATTATCACCCAAAGTACGCTGCTGCAGGTCTTAGATCCGGTAGAAATGCACGCGAATGTCGAGCTTTTGCAGGAAACAGTTGCCGAAAAAATTCAGGAGTTAAAAGAAGTGAACAAACAATTGCAAAAAGAAGCGTTTCGGAGAAGCGAAGTAGAGGAACAATTGCGACTTTTAAATGAAAATTTAGAAGAACAAATTAAACAGCGAACTTTAGAATTAATTAACGCTAACAGTCAGTTAAAGCAGGAAATACAAGACCGCGCCACCGCTGAAGCTGAAGTCCGCCGCCTCAACACCGAACTCGAACAGCGAGTGCAAGAGCGCACTGTTCAACTAGCAGCCAGCAACGAAGAATTGCAGCAAGAAATTAGCGAGCGCAAATTGCTAGAAGAAAAATTGCACTTTTCTGAAAGCAAAGTTCGCGGAGTTTTTGAAGCAATGACAGACATAGTTCTCGTACTCAATACTCAGGGCAATATAGAAGTTTTACCCACCAATTCGGCAGCATTTTATGAACCTGATTGCGATACAGTCAGCTTGACGATAGAACGTTTTTTTGACGACGATCACCCCGATGATTGGTGGAGTATAGTCAAGCAAGTATTAGAAACAGAACAAACGCTAAATTTGGACTATAAATTAACATTTAACGGTCGCGAAATTTGGTTTTCTGCCTGCATCTCTTTGTTCTCAAAAGATGCAGTGATTTGGGTTGCCCGCAACATCAGCGACCGCAAACTAGCAGAGTCGGCGCTGTCCCAAAAAAATGCGGAATTAGCTCATACCCTCCAAGAACTAAAGCACACTCAAAAAGAACTGATTCAATCAGAAAAAATGGCAGCTCTCGGACAGTTAATTGCCGGAGTTGCTCACGAAATCAATTCTCCCTTGGGGGCGATTCGCTCCTCGGTGCAGAACATCGCCGATTTCTGGGCCAAACAATTGGAGCATTTGCCGAGATTTTTCCAGCAACTATCCCCGGAACGGCTGCAGGATTTTTTGTCGCTGCTGCACGCATCAAGCGAGGAAACAGACACCTTATCTAATAAAGAAAAACGTCAGTTAAAAAAAGTTTTGCAGCGGCAATTAGAATCAGAAGGAATTGACGACGCAGACAGCCTGGCCTGTACCTTGTTAGATATTGGCATTTGCCATAACGTAGAACCTTTTTTACCTTTGTTGAAAAACAGCAAAAATCGAAATGTTTTACAAACTGCCTACGAATTTGCTACGCTGCAAAAAAGCACTAAAAATATTGCTACTGCGACAGATAGAGCTGCCAAAATCGTTTTTGCTTTGAAAAGCTACTCTCGTTACGACCAGTCAGGCTCCAAGACAATCGCAAATATTACTGACGGGATTAATACCGTTTTAACGCTTTACCACTACCAAATAAAACACGGTGTGGAAGTAGTCAGAAACTATGGTACTGATTTGCCCTCTATGCTATGCTATCCTGATGAACTAAATCAAGTTTGGACAAATTTGCTTCACAATGCTTTACAAGCGATGGGCAACAAAGGAGTGTTGAAAATTGATGTCAAACACCAAGATAACTCAATATCAGTCTGTATTACTGACAGCGGCCCCGGCATTCCTCCAGAGATTATGCCAAGAATTTTTGAGCCTTTTTTCACGACCAAACCTGCTGGAGAAGGCAGCGGTTTGGGATTGGATATAGTTCACAAAATTATTGAAAAGCACCAAGGTAAAATCCAAGTAGAAAGCGTGTCCGGTCAAACCAAGTTTACTGTGTCTTTGCCTGTCGAAATTACTTAGGCAATTAACAATAAAAACCGGGTGCAATCTCCCTCCCAATTTGAAATTCAAAGATGAGTAAAAATTTATGTCCAAACCAGTAATTCTGTGCGTTGACGATGAAGTTGTAGTTTTAAACAGTTTGAAAATCCAACTTAAAAAAGAATTTGGCGATGCTTACCTGTATGAAGTAGCAGAAAATGCTGATGAAGCTCTGGAAATTATCGAAGAACTTAAACAAGAAGATGAAAACGAGATTTTGGTCATAGTATCGGACTGGTTGATGCCCGGTATTAAAGGAGATGAGTTTTTGATATTGGTTCATCAAAAATATCCCCAAATTGTGAAAGTCATGCTGACAGGTCAAGCGGATGAAATGGCAATAGAACGGGTGAAAGAGCAAGCCAACTTGCACCGCTGTTTGTACAAGCCGTGGGATGGCAATGAATTAGTAGAAACTATTAAATCTGGTTTGAAAAAAGTATGAATAATAAACCTGTGATTATTTGCGTGGATGACGAACCGATAATTCTTGAGAGTTTGAAAATTGAGTTAAAAAAAGCCCTAGGAGAAGAACATTTATTAGAAATTGCTGAAGGCGGCGAAGATGCTTTAGAGTTAATAGATGAATTGCTGGCAGAGGGCAGCGAAATCGTGGCGGTGATTTCTGACTATCTGATGCCGAGTATTAAAGGGGACGAATTGCTGAAGCAGATTCACAAAATTTTGCCCAAAACTATCAAAATTATGCTGACGGGGCAAGCAGACCTCGAAGCAGTGGCGAATACTATTAAATATGCTAAGTTGTACCGCTACATATCGAAGCCTTGGCAGTCAGAAGATTTGAAGTTGACTGTAAAAGAAGCGGTCAACAGCTATTTTATGGAGAAGCAATTAGCGGAACAAAACGCTCAACTCCAAACGCTGAATCAAGAATTGGAAACTTTAGTGGAGGAACGGACTGCACAACTGCGCTTGTCTGAGGAAAAGTTTGCTAAAGCTTTTCGTTCTTCTCCTAACCCGATTACTATTACCAGATTTCAAGACGGTAGTTATTTAGAAATTAATGAGGCTTTTTGCCAGACTATCGGTTATTCTGCAGCAGAGATTCTCGATCGCACGGCGCTCGATTTCAATCTTTGGGAAAGTATAGAAGCCCGCGCTAAGTTGTTTAAAATGTTAGGGGAACAAGAAATTGTTCGCAACTACGAATTTAATTGGCACACTAAAACTGGGGAACTCAGAACCGGACTGCTGTCTGCTGAAATCATTGAGATTCACGGCGAAACCTGCGTGATTTCTGTGATTCAAGATATTAGCGATCGCAAATTGGCAGAAGAAAAACTTCGCGCTTTAGCGGCTTCTTTAGCAGCAGCGCAAAGAATCGCCAGCCTCGGCAATTGGGAATGCGATTTCTCTGCCAATACAACTACTTGGTCGGAAGAATTATCTCATATTTTCGGTCTCGATTCAACCCGGGCTGCGCCAACTCTAGCTGAGTTTCCGCAATACGTGCATCCGGACGATCGGCAAAAATGGCAAACAACGATCGACGCTGCTATTGCTAGCGGGCAATGCTACAGTCTGGAATTTAGAATTGTGCGGCCTGAAGCGACAATTGGTGCGGATAATTTCCCGTCAGAAACAAGTGAAGGCGGCTTCATCCGCTACATCGAATCCAGAGGAGAACCAGTGGTCAACGAACAAGGGCAACTGATAAAACTCTTCACAACTTTGATGGACATTACTGCCCGCAAGCTGGCCGAAAGAGCTCTAGCAGAGAGCGAAGAAAAATACCGCCATTTAGTTGAAACTTCCCAAGATATTATCTGGTCTTGCGATGCCCAAGGACACATTACTTTTGTGAACCAAGCAGTCAAACAAATCTACGGTTACGAAGCTGAAGAAATGCTCGGATGTTCTTTTGGGGATTTCTTGGCACCAGGACAAATAGACTGGAACAGGGAACTGCAGCAGCGCTTGTTGACGGGAGATGATGTGTTTCAGTACGAAAGTATAGTAATAGGAAAAGATAGCCGATCGATCGATGTAAATACGAAGGCGATTGCGCGATTGGACGCGGACGGAAATATCAGCGGCACAACAGGAACAGCTAGCGATATTACTGAGCGCAAACAAGCAGAAATAGCCCTGAAAAAAGCCAAAGAAGAAGCCGACAGAGCCAACAGGGCAAAAAGCGAATTCCTCTCGAATATGAGCCACGAATTGCGAACTCCCCTCAACGCAATTCTCGGTTTCACCCAACTGCTTGCCCGTGCGGCAGTCCTCAATGCCGACCAACAGCAATACTTAGGAATTATTAGCCGCAGCGGGGAACATTTGCTGGATCTGATCAACAATATTCTGCAAATGTCAAAAATTGAAGTCGGGCTGGTAACAGTTAATAACAGCACTTTCGACTTGCACAGAATGCTCAAAAATACGGAAGAGATGCTGAAGCTGCAAGCTGAAAAAAAAGGGTTGCAGTTAATTTGTGATGCGACTGTAGACCTACCTCAATATGTAGAAACAGATGAAAGTAAGTTGCGCCAAGTATTGATTAATGTGGTGGGAAATGCGATTAAATTTACGTCAAAAGGCGGTGTTAATTTAAGAATCAAACATGAGCTGCTGTCAGACAAAAACTGCGGAGAGATTGCACCGATTAAAAATTGCTGCTTGCTGTTTGAAGTTGAAGACACTGGTACGGGAATTTCACCGCAAGAAATAGACAATTTGTTTAAACCTTTTGTGCAAACAGAAAGCGGTAGAAAAGCTCAAGAAGGAACTGGTTTAGGTTTGCCTATCAGCAAACAATTCGTGCAGTTAATGGAAGGAGAAATGACTGTAAAAAGCAGTGTCGGCAACGGCAGTATTTTTAGATTTGATGTTAAAGTATCGCTGCCTAATGCAGTGGAAATTCAGGTGGCTCAGACAGCTCGTCGAGTTGTTGGGCTGGAACCGGGACAGCCGGAATACCGGATTTTAGCTGTTGACGATCGCCTGGAAAGCCGCTTGCTGTTGGTCAGAATGCTGGCATCGCTCGGCTTTACTGTGCGGGACGCTGAAAATGGGCTTGAAGCTGTGTCGGTGTGGTCGAGTTGGGAACCTCATTTGATTTGGATGGATATGCGGATGCCGGTGATGGACGGCTACGAAGCTACTAAACAAATTAAAGCGCATTTGAAGGGTCAAGCAACGGTGATTATTGCTCTGACGGCGAGTGCTTTTGATGAGGAGCGATCGGTGATTTTGTCTGCTGGTTGCGATGATTTTGTGGCGAAGCCTTTTCGGGAGCAAGTGATTCTGGAAAAGATGGCTAAGTATCTGGGAGTTCGCTATGTTTACGATCGAGAAGCTCCGCCGAGTTCGGATGCTGTCGCGCCCGGTGACGTTTGCGTACCTGAAACTGCTGATATACCTTTTACGCTGAATGCTTCGTTGTTTGAAGGTATGCCGGCCCAATGGGTTGATGAATTGTACGATGCGGCGGATGCGGTTGATAACGAGCGGATTTTTGAGCTGCTGTCGTCGATTCCTGGGATTCAGCCTGATTTCGGCAGGGCGATCGCCGATTTGGCGAATAACTTCCGGTGCGATCGGATTATCGATTTGATTGAGGAGTTTAGAAATGTTTGAAGGAAGAAGGAAGAGGGAAGAGGGGGGAAAGGAAGATGGGTGATATTGTTTACGGTTGCATCGGAATGATTTAACCGCAGAGGCCACAGAGGACACAGAGGAAGAGAAGAGAGAGAGGAATAATTCCGATACCAACGGATTTTATACGAGGGGCGGGTTCGGGATGATTGATGATTTAGGTCGATCGACTAATTTACCTGTAGGCCCGTGTTCCACACCCTGGTAATCATCAGTCATTCCCAAATCTCAAATCTCAAATCTCAAATCTCAAATCTCAAATGGTATAAGTTCTGTAAATATCAAAGTAGTTGATTCACGGGCGAGTGCTATAATGACTATTTAACCGATTTTCACAATTTCAGCAATTTTCAATATAACAAAAAATAGCGATCGATGACCAATCAAACAGAAGATGGTAAAGGCAACATATTAATTGTTGACGACACGCCCGAAAATTTGCAAGTTTTATCAGCAACCCTGTCGGATCGCGGGTACAAAGTCCGGGGCGTAATTAACGGCAAAATGGCAATCAGAGCCGCGCGGTCGGGTTCTCCAGATTTGATTTTGCTCGACATCAAAATGCCGGAAATAGACGGCTACGAAGTTTGCACGCAGCTCAAAGCCGAGCCGAAGACAGCAGAAATTCCTGTTATTTTTATCAGCGCTTTAGATGAAGTATTGGACAAAGTAACTGCCTTTAAAGTTGGAGGGGTAGATTACATCACAAAACCCTTTCAAATAGAAGAAGTTTTAGCGCGAATCGAACACCAACTGACTATCAAAAGACTGAAAAGACAATTGATCGATCGCAATACCGAACTGCAACAAGAAATAATAGAACGCAAAAAAGCCGAAGAAGCCGCAGCCGCTGCATCGCTGGCAAAAAGTCAATTTGTTGCTAACATGAGCCACGAATTGCGGACTCCCCTCAACGCCATCCTGGGTTTTACCGAAGTCATGAGCCGCGACTCTTTGCTGAGCCACGAAAATATCGAAAACCTCGGAATTATTAACCGCAGCGGTCAACATTTGCTGGAACTAATTAACGATGTTTTAGACTTGTCGAAAATAGAAGCCGGGATAATTGGCTTAGACGAACGCAGCTTCGATCTTTATCAACTCCTCGACACTCTCGAAGAGATGTTTCAAATCAAAGCTGAAACCAAAAATTTGCAACTGAGATTTTCCGTAGATGTCAATGTTCCCCAATATATAAAAACCGATGAAAAAAAGCTGCGCGTCTGCTTGATCAACCTGCTGGCAAATGCCATGAAATTTACCAAAAACGGCGGCAGCATTTGGCTGCGCGCGAGGGTGGAAGGCAAGCAGCCGGCAGCATCGGAAATTTCTCCTAATTCTAGCAGCGCCGAACAATATTTAATTTTGTTTGAAGTTGAAGATACGGGAGTTGGCATAGCAGCAGCAGAAATTGATACTTTATTTGATGCTTTCGTGCAAACAGAAGCAGGCAAACAAGCGGCTGACGGTACGGGATTGGGTTTAACAATTACTAAAAAGTTTGTAGAAATAATGGGCGGAGAGATTTGGATAGACAGTGTTTTAGGTGAGGGAACCAGTCTTAAATTCAACATCCGAGTATTTCCTGCGATTTCGTCGGAAATAACAGTCGCGACTTTGCAGCGGGTAATCGGATTGGAACCAGATCGACCAGTTTATCGGATTTTAGCAGTTGACGACAATCAAGAAAATCGGCTGCTGCTGGTGAAAATACTGCAACCAATTGGTTTTGAAGTCCGAGAAGCCGAAAACGGCCTCCAAGCTGTTGAACTTTGGGAAAGTTGGCAGCCGGATTTAATTTGGCTGGATACGCGAATGCCAGTAATGGACGGTTTTGAAGCTGTCAGACAAATTAGAGCTAAAGAGGAACAAACTAAGCCGCGAACTGTAATTATTGCTTTGACTGCTAGCACTTTTGAGGAAAGAAAAGGCGAAATTATCGCCGCAGGTTGCGACGATTTTGTGCGGAAACCTTTTAAAGAACAAATCCTTTTTGATAAGATGGCTTGCTACTTGGGAGCGCGCTATATTTATCAAGAGTTGCCCCGACTGGAACCGGGGGCTTTGCGCCGTTATTTTGCGATGGAAAAACCCGATTCATTTTTCCTGCCGCTGCTGGCCCAGATGCCTCGAAGTTGGGTGCAGGAACTCTACAGCGCAGCTAATGATGTTAATGAAGAGCTGGCGGTTCAAATTGTCGATCGCATTTCTGAAAGTCATCCAACTTTAGCTGAGGCTTTAAAAGATTTGCTTGTCGATTACCGGCTCGACAGGATAATTGATTTAACTCAATCGAGTTTAAAATAAATGGATAACAGCCAAATTAAAATATTGGTGGTAGACGATCAACCGAGCAATCTGCGGTTTTTATCCAAACTGCTAACAGCCCAGGGGTATCAAGTTTACCGAGCTATTTGCGGTCAACTGGCGTTGAATTCTGCGATCGCCCATTGCCCGGATTTAATTTTGCTCGACATTAGAATGCCGGAAATCAACGGTTATGAAGTTTGTAGCCGACTGAAATCGACACCGGAAACCGCACAAATTCCGGTGATTTTTTTAAGCGTACTAGATGATATTAACGATAAATTACAAGCTTTTCGAGTTGGCGGTGCGGACTATATTGCTAAACCCTTTCAAATAGAAGAAGTTTTAGCGCGCATCGACAAGCAAGTCAGCTTCCAAAAACTGCAACAGCAACTAAAAGAGCAAAACGCTCAACTGCAACAGTCGCAATCGCTGCTTGCTAGCGTCTTAAATAGTTCCTTAGACGGTGTGGTGGCTTATTCTGCTGTCCGCAACAATCAGGGAAATATTGTGGATTTCCTGTGGCTGTTAGTCAACCGCGCTGCTGAAAAAATTTCGGAGCAGTCATTAAACGAGATAGTTGGCAAGAATTTGTTGGCAGAAATTCCCCAAATCCGCAATAGCAGGTTATTTAATTTGTACGTTTCTGTAGTAGAAACAGGAGAAACTGTAGACCAAGAATTTTATTACGAATGCGATCGAGATCCAGGTGTTTGGCTGCACATTGTCGCGGTCAAATTAAACGACGGTCTGGCAGTAACATTTCGCAATATAACCGATCGCAAACAAGCCGAAATTGCCCTGCGAGAAAGCGAAGAACGCTTCCGCGCCATCTTCGAGCAAGCGGCAGTCGGCATAGCAAAAACCTCGCTGTGCGGTCAATTGATACGGGTAAATCCCGGCTTTTGTCAAATTGTCCGCTATGCAGAATCGGAATTGTTGCAGCTTCATTGGCGGGCAATTACTCATCCCGATGACATCGAAGCTGACACGGAATGCGTGCGCTTGCTGTTATCCGGGGAGATGCAAACTTTTTCTCTGGAAAAGCGTTTGATCTGCAAAGATGGGGAAGTGCGCTGGGCGAATGTTACTGTTTCGACAATCCGCGACGCTGAGGGGACGGCGCAGTATTTGATTTGTGCGATCGAGGATATTTCCGAGCGCAAGCTGGTAGAAGAACTGCTGCAAGCGAGTTTAGAGACTCAAACCCGCTACGCTGAAGAATTAACTCGTTCTAATGCCGAACTCGAACAGTTTGCCTATGTGGCTTCTCACGATTTGCAAGCGCCTTTGAGCACGATTTCCGGCTACGCTCAACTATTAGAAAAGCGCTTTCACAACCAACTTGATGAGCGAGGAAAGAAATTTATTGGCAATATTGTTAATTCTTGCGTGCGGATGCAGGCGCTGATTGATGCTTTGCTGGAGTATTCGCGGGTTGGGAACAGTCCGAAACGTTTCGATTTGATTGATTGCAATCTGGTTTTTGAGGATGCTTGCGCTAATTTGCAGTTGGCGATCCGCCAGAATCAAGCTACTGTAACTAGGGGCGATTTGCCGAGGATTGCAGGTGACAGTTTTCAACTGCTGCAACTGTTTCAAAATTTAATTGGCAATGCGATTAAGTACCGCAGCAACAGGGTGCCGGTGGTACGGGTGGGCGCTTTGCGTCAGGGGGATAACTGGGTGTTTTCGGTGCAGGACAACGGTATTGGTATTGCCGAAGAGCACTATCCGCGAATTTTTCAGATTTTTCAGCGCTTGCACGCGCCAAAAGAGTATTCTGGAACGGGTATCGGTTTGGCGATTTGTCAAAGAATTGTCGATCGGCACGGCGGCCGCCTTTGGGTAGAATCAGAACCGGGTAGAGGCTCGACTTTTTATTTTTGTATTCCTGTAGCAAAGTGAAGTCAGCAGTCCGCCACTAACAGTCGGCAGCGATTTGAGATTTTAGATGGGGAATTGGGGCATTGGGCAAACAGGGAATGGCTGTCCGGGTTTGGATTGCGGCCTTAAATTTGGATTTTGTTTGGAAAACTGGTTTTACTTAAACTTTAAATAACTTTATCTGTTCTTTACACAAATGCTCGTAAAATTGTAGCATATTCACTGATGACATTCTGTTCAAAATCCATCAAGATAAATATATTAGCTCGATCCTTATACAATTTAAAAATCAGCGGTGCGTGCAAGACTTGTCAGTTTATTTCAAATTTATCCCGAGCATCTTGCTTTGGGATGCAGTCGTTTCCCTAGTAATTCGCAGACTAGCATTTGTGATGTCTTGGCAGTTGGCCTGTTCTCGGACAGAGTGCCAAGTGAAACAAGCCGGATTCGCAAAGCTTGGCGCATTATGCAAAGTCTCAAATTGTTGCAACACAATGGCAATTTTTTCAGCTTGGTTGGCCGGATGAGGACTACAGATGCTTTGCAGGCGATCGGACACCGTTCCAAGTCCCGCTACTTCACAAAATCCTTTCGTGGTGAGGCAAAGCCGTGAATTATAACAACAATAAAAAGTTTACTCTTTTAATCGCCAACGATGACGAGGACACGCGCTTTTTGATGCAGGAAGCAATGCGAGAAGTTCGATTGGCAATTAAAATCGAATTTGTGGAAAATGGAGAAGAAGTGCTAGACTATTTGTACCGTCGCGGTGAATATGCTGGTAGCAGCAATTGGCACCAGCCAGACTTGATACTTTTGGATCTGAATATGCCGAGGCTGGACGGGCGAGAAACACTAACTTCGATCAGAGCTGACCCGGATTTGCAACAAATTCCGGTGGCGATTCTCACAACGTCGCACCGCAGCGGAGATATTTTGCTTTGCTACCGCTTGGGTGCGAATTCTTTCATATCCAAACCAGTCACTTTTGAAGGATTGGTTGAGGTAATGAAGACTTTATCTCAGTATTGGTTTGAAATTGTTTCGCTCCCGCGTCGGGATCTGTAAGCTTTAATTGACGTTGAGATGGATAGTTTGAGGGTAAACTGCATTTGATAGACCGACATATTGCAGGGTAAGTATAGCAAAAGAAAAAAAAATCATTTAACCCGCTGCGAACGCTATAGTTGTGTTAACACGTCACCAATGTTTGAAAATTTTGTTGGTTGAGGATGACCTCGCAGATGCGACGCTGATTGAAGACCTTTTAGGGTCATTCAGCGAGTCTCTGTTTCGCCTTAAAACTGTTAAGTCTCTGGAGAAAGGACTGGCGTGTCTGGAAGCAGAAAAATTTGATGCAATACTGTTAGATTTGTCAGTGTCTGACTGTTTGGGGGGAAGCGAGGATATCGCTATTTTGAAATCCCGATCGCCCACAGTGCCGGTTGTGGTGCTGACGGATATCAACGACGATAATACGGCGCTGTCGCTGTTGCGATCGGGCGCTCAAGATTGTTTGGTAAAGGGAAGATTTCACAGAACTCTGCTGGTGCGGGCGATCCATTACGCGATCGAACGCCAGCGCATCGAAGAACAATTGCGGCAGCAAGCTCTCCGGGAGCGGCTGCTGGGACAAATGATCGAACATATTCGATCGTCAATAGACGCGGCGAGCATTCTCCAAAGTACCGTCGCAGAAGTGCGCCAATTTCTGAAAACAGACCGCGTTTTAATTTATCGCTGTCAGGATTGGGCATCTCAACTCGACGGGGAAGAGCAACAAGGTGCGATCGCCGCAGGTGATGGTTTGCCGTTGGGTTATATTGAAAACCAAAATATTAGTGCTGCATTGGCGGTGTCGTGCTTTGTTTTTGTCGAATCTCAGTCGGTACAAGCAATAGCAGATGTCAGCGCTGCCGAATTAACTGGCAGTTACAAAGAGTTGCTGGCAGATTGTGAAATTGCAGCAGTTTTAAGCGTGCCAATTTGGCAATCGGGCGACTGGGAAACGGCAAATAACAGGCTAGAAGGCACTTTTTGGGAAGCAGAAAATAAACCAGATGCAGTGGAAGATTATATCTCGCGGCAGGCTGCTCAACCGCAGGCGCAGGGTTCTAGTACGCCGGATTTGAGGAGTGAAAATTGCAATAAATTGTGGGGAATGCTGACAGCATACAATTGCAGCGGTATCAGGGAATGGCAGCAGTGGGAAATAGATTTTTTACAGCACTTAGCAAATCAAGTGGCGATCGCGATCGAACAATCTCAACTTTACCGCCAGCTCGCAATAGCCAATCAAAGATTGCAGCAACTGGCAACTACTGACGGGCTGACGGGCATTGCCAACCGCCGCCAGTTCGATCGCGTTTTGATGTTGGAGTGGCGCAGATTGGCAAGAGAAGAACTGCCGCTTTCTTTAATTATGTTGGACATCGACTTTTTTAAACTTTACAACGAGTTTTACGGTCACGTCGGCGGCGACGATTGTTTGCGCCAAGTTGCCGGGGCGATCGCCTCTGCTGCCAATCGGGCTGGGGATTTTGCCGCCCGCTACGGCGGCGAAGAATTTGCCGTAGTGCTGCCCAATACCAGCGCCGAAGGGGCACACGCTGTCGCCCGGAAAATTTGCGACAATATCGCCAGCTTGAAACTGCCTCACGCGCGATCGCCGATCGGCTCTTATGTTACCCTCAGTTGCGGAATTGCTACGGCGATTCCGGCTGGCGAGGAATCTTGCAGTACCCTAATTCGCAGCGCTGACAGCGCTCTTTTTCAAGCCAAAACTGAAGGTAAAAATCGCATTTGTCACGCGGGCCGAAATCCTCGGTGGTTGGAACCCGCGCCTGCACAAACGATGTCCGCCTCTGCAGACTGAGAAATCTGGAATTTGAGAGAAATCCTCGGCGGTTTCCAACCGCCGGGGTTTTTTTTGAACCCGCGGAGGCGGGTTTTGTTTGTGTAGACGCGGTTTCCAACCGCCGGGTTTTTCTCAATCGACTTTTGCAAGAGGTCTATTCAACCCGCGCCGGCGGATTTTGTTTTTGCAAACCTGGGTTCCAACCGCCGGGGTTTTTCGATCGCACAGGAATTTCAATCACAAACTCCGATCCTTCTCCCAGTGTCGAAATACAGCTCAATCGGCCGCCGTGCCGATCGACTACAATCGAGTGAGAAATCGACAATCCCAAACCCGTGCCCTTGCCCACAGGCTTAGTCGTGAAAAACGGGTCAAACAGCCTCGATCGCACCGGCTCCGGTATCCCCCCGGCGTTGTCGGCAATAGATACCGCTACGAAGCCCGCAGCAGCCGGATAAGTCCGAATCGCGATCGTGCTCGGATGCCGATCGCACTCCTGCACCGTCCGCCCTTTGTCCCGTTCTTCCAAAGCATCGATCGCATTAATCAAAATATTCATAAATACCTGATTCAACTCGCCCGGAAAACACTCAACTTCCGGCAATAGCTGGTAATCTTTAATTACCTGAATCGCCGGACGGCTGCTGTGAGATTTCAACCTATTTTGTAAAATCATCAAAGTGCTGTCAATTCCATCGTGAATGTTGACCGACTTCCCCGCCGACTCGTCCAAGCGGGAAAAGTTACGCAATGATTTGACAATCTCGACAATTCGCTGAGTTCCTACCTGCATCGAAGTAAACAATTTCGGGAAATCTTCAAGAATATAATCTAAATCTATCGCATCAATTTTATCCAACACTTCGACCGGAGGATTCGGACAGTATTGCTGGTAAACTTTAATCAATTCCAGCAAATCTAAACTGTAACCGCGAGCCGGACTGATATTGCCGTGAATGAAGCTGACGGGGTTGTTAATTTCGTGAGCAACACCAGCAACTAGCTGACCCAAACTCACCATTTTTTCATTTTGAACGAGCTGACCTTGAGCGGTTTTAAGTTTATTAATTGCTGCTTCCAACTCTAGTGCTTTTAAGCGTTCTCGCGCTTCCGATTCCTGCAAAGCTGACTCGGCTTGTTTGCGATCGGCAATTTCAACTTGTGCTTGCTCGAACAGCGTCGATTGCTGGATCGCGATCGCCAATTGCACGCTAATTTGTTTGAGACACTCCACCTCAATTTCCAGCCAGCGGCGGCAGCCAGCGCACTCGTGAGCAATCAACAATCCCCACAAGTTATCGCCTTGCAAAATCGGCACTACCAAATTAGCTCGCACCTGAAATTGACGTAAAAAATCAATGTGGCACTCGGCAAGACCGGCTTGATAAATATCATCGATAACTGCAGTGCGACCATCTTTATAAGCAGCAGCATAGCTGGTGGATTGAAAGCAAAAATCGTTAATATTTATTCCCAGAAGCGAACCCCAATTTTCGCCCACAGATTCGACAGTTACAAAACCGCTCCAGTCAGGATTAAAGCTATAAATAATTGTCCGGTATGTATCCAAAAAATTCCGGATTTCAGCCACAGCTTTTGTCAATATTTCTGCTAAATTCAGAGAAGAGCGAATCCGTTCCAGCATCCCTACTACCAAACGTTCTCGCTTTAATTGTTGGCGCAAGATC
>NZ_JBARVX010000560.1:0-3374 GCF_049646505.1 Microcoleus sp. | reverse complement strand
GTCCTTTGCGGCCACATTCACCAAGAATTTCAACAACAGCGAGGTTTAGTTGCTTATTTGGGCACACCGAGTACCTGCATCCAACTCTTACCCAAAACCTCTCCCATAGTCCTCGACACAGTTGGCCCCGGATTTAGATTGCTCGAATTGGCGATCGGCGGTACTTGGGATACTAAGATTGAGCGAGTAGTCGAAGAACCTGCAACATCTTGATATTTGACAGTTAAGAGGTCGTTGTGCGATCGACCCAATCGAAGAATCATCTTATTTCCCGCAAATAAACTTTACCAGGTTCGGGTGCGATCGCTTCAGTCAGAACGATCGAACCTTAAGTATCTTCGTTCAACCTGACATAATATCCAGCAGATTTGCGATCGAAAATTTACAATTTTTAGAAAATATTTTTTGCTCGGCTACATATACTATAAAAACCTTAGCAAAAAAGAACTAAATTGTCAATCTATCAAAAGATATTTTTTATTATTAATTTATATATTTTATGATATGTATCGATCTTAAAATTGCAGACACAGCCAGAGCGATCGGCAACTAACAAAAAATATATCTGGCAACTCAAAAAAACAGGAAAAACTTAATATGTCTGAAGTCAATGGCGTCATGATGCAGTATTTCCACTGGTACACCCCCGATGACGGAAACCTGTGGAATCAGCTAGCAGAATCTGCAAAGGATTTAGCTAAAATCGGCGTTACATCTCTGTGGTTGCCACCCGCCTATAAAGGAACGGGCGGCGGTATGGATGTGGGCTATGGCGTCTACGACTTGTTCGATTTAGGCGAATTCGACCAAAAAGGGTCGGTACGCACTAAATACGGCACAAAAGACGAGTATTTGCGCGCAATCAAAGCTGCCCAAGAAGCTGGAATTCGGATTTATGCCGATGTCGTCTTCAACCACAAATTAGGTGCAGATGCCCAAGAAGAAGCCGAAGCCACACCCTTCCATCCCGACAACCGAAATGATACCGTAGGCGAATATCAAACAATCAAAGCTTGGACGCATTTTACTTTCCCAGGGCGCGACAAAAAATATTCCAGCATGGAGTGGCATTGGTGGCATTTTGACGCGATAGATTACAACGTTTACAACACAGAAGAAAAAGCAGTTTACTTGCTAAAAGGCAAACAATTTGATTGGGGAGTAGACCTAGAAAAAGGCAACTTTGACTACCTGATGGGTTGCGATTTAGATATGGACAACCCAGAAGTCACCGGGGAATTAAAATACTGGGGCGAGTGGTACGTAGATACAACAAACGTTGACGGATTTCGTTTTGATGCGGCCAAACACGTAGCAGCAGGATTTTTCCAAGAGTGGTTGGAACACGTCCGCAACTATGCCAAACGCGACCTATTTGCCGTCGGCGAATATTGGTCTTACGAAGTGGAAGCTTTGCATTACTTCATCCAAGCAACGGACGGTAAAGTATCCTTATTTGATGCGCCCCTCCACTATAACTTCCACGCTGCTAGCAAAGCCGGCAACAGCTACGACTTGCGAACAATTTTCGACGGCACCCTCGTTCAACAGCAACCCGCTCTAGCCGTTACTTTGGTTGACAACCACGATTCTCAACCCTTGCAATCGTTAGAATCAGTTGTCGAGTCTTGGTTTAAACCCCTTGCTTACGCTTTAATCCTGCTGCGGAGTGAAGGATATCCCTGTATTTTTTACCCTGATTATTACGGCGATAGCTATAAAGATACAGCAAATGATGGCAATGAATACGAGATTTGGTTAGACAAACATCAGTGGATTCTAGATAAATTGCTGTTTGCCCGCCAAACCTATTCCTACGGCAATCAATACGATTACTTCGACCACGCTAACACAATTGGCTGGACGCGACTAGGAAACGAAGAACACCCTGGCGGCATGGCTGTGGTACTAAGTAACGGAGGCGATGGCACTAAGTTTATGGAAGTCGGACAGCCCAATCAAACTTATATTGACATCATGGAACACGTCAAAGAACCCATCGTAACGAATGACGATGGTTGGGCTGATTTTAGGTGTAACGGCGGTTCAGTTTCTGTCTGGGTTCCGCAGCAGTAAGCATGACCGCAATCTTGACGGAATCCTCTGTCTAAAGTAGGGTGCGCTACGCGCACCTTACCGCTATAATAATCGCATCAAACAAATTTTTACTTAGCTGTTTTTGATGACTCAAACCTATTCGTAGTGATGACTTCAGTCCTATCTCCCTACACTTATATTTATAGGCATCGCCCCAAAAAAGATTACATAAAAAAGTATGAAACTAGCAGAAAAAGTTGCCGTTATTACCGGCGGCGGGTCGGGAATTGGTCGTGCAGCAGCAATTTTAATGGCCAAGGAAGGCGCAAAAGTTGCTATTATCGATCTAAGTTTAGAAACGGCGCAAGAAACAGTCGGCAAACTAATCAACGAAGGAGGGTGCGGTCTGGCAATTGCCGCAGATGTGGGGCATTCTGGGCAAATGCAGCAGGCATTTCAAACAATTTTTGACGAATATCAAAGAATTGATATTGTGTTCGCAAACGCGGGGATTAACGGTATCTGGTCGCCGGTAGAAGAGATAGCACTGGATGAGTGGGAACGGACAATTAACACCAATCTGACGGGAACATTTTTGACTGTAAAATATGCAGTTCCTTATCTAAAAAAACAAGGAGGTTCGATTGTAATTACCTCATCGATTAATGGCACCAGAAGTTTCAGGAAAGTTGGGGCTACAGCTTATGCTTGCAGCAAAGCGGCCCAAGTAGCTTTTGCAAAAATGCTGGCGCTAGAACTTTCTCCGAGTCACATCAGAGTCAATGTTATCTGTCCGGGCGGGGTGCTGACTGCGATTAATGAAAGCACTGTTAAGCGCCATCTCGATCGCATTCCAGTTGACCGCGATTGCCTTCAAGATATGATTCCTTTGACTGATAATACCGCTGGTTCGAGCCTAGATATCGCGAAATTAGTATTATTTTTGGTATCGGATACATCCAGTTTTATCACGGGTACTGAAGTCTGGATTGATGGCGGCGGTTCTTTGATTTAAAAGTTCAATAGTTGATTAGATCGAATATGGTTGCATGGGAATTATTATGTAGTTTGAGATGATTCGGCGGTTGAAACCGCCAGAAAGTCAAACGATGTCGGCGGAGACCGACGAATTCATAAAGGGGAGTCCCAACCCGGATAATGACTAATGACTAATGACTAATGACTAATGACGGCAGGAGGGCGGGCACGGGGGCACCGCCCCTACTGACTAATGACTAATGACTAATGACTAATGACTAATGACTAATGACTAATGACTAATGCCCAATTCCCAATGCCCAATGCCCCATTCCCAATTCCCAATGACTAATGACTCT
>NZ_JBARVX010000559.1:0-4443 GCF_049646505.1 Microcoleus sp. | reverse complement strand
ACCTGCGGGTGAAAAACCGCCGCTGGTTGTCAAAAGTCACGGCGGCCCGACTGCTGCTACTTCTAGCAGCATGAATTTGAAAATTCAATATTGGACGAGTCGCGGTTTTGCTGTGCTTGATGTTAATTACGGCGGTAGCACTGGTTACGGTAGAGAATACAGAAGAAGATTGCAAGATAGTTGGGGAATTGTTGATGTTGATGATTGTGCTAACGGTGCTAAATATTTAGCTGAAAAAAATTTGGTTGATGGCGAGAGAATGGCGATCGCCGGAGGGAGTGCAGGGGGCTACACGACTCTGTGCGCTCTGACTTTCCGGGATGTATTTCAGGCCGGTGCTAGCTATTATGGGGTTAGCGATTTGGAGGCTTTGGCAACGGATACTCACAAGTTTGAGGCGCGCTATCTCGATGGATTAATTGGGCCTTATCCAGAACGTAAAGATTTGTATGTAGAACGTTCTCCGATTCATTCTGCTGAACGTTTATCTTGTCCGGTAATCTTTTTTCAAGGATTGGAAGATAAGGTTGTTCCGCCGAATCAAGCGGAAATGATGGTAGAGATTTTGAAAGCTAAAGGTTTGCCGGTTGCTTACGTTGCTTATGAGGGGGAACAGCACGGTTTTCGCCGCGCTGAAAATATTAAGAGAACTCTTGATGGTGAGTTCTATTTTTATTCTCGCGTGTTTAAGTTTGAGTTGGCTGAACCTGTGGAGGAAGTGCCGATTTACAATCTTTAAAACAAGTTAAGTTTGCAGTTGCTCTATTGGCGATCGAACGCAAATGCAAGGATTATCATAATTCGCAATTATTGAATGTGATTTAGTTCACAAATTATGTTGTTTGCTGTCACATTTATTTCTGTTTGGTGTCACTGATTTTAAGGAGATTTACATAGAAACTATGAAAGTGCGATCGCTCTTTAGTTACGGCTCAAAAGATCGATCGCCCTAGCGTCAAGTTGAGAGTCAATCGCCATGCAAACTCCTGTCAACCTGATTCCATCTGCTTTGGGCGAGTTGTTCGCCGAAGTGAATGATAATGGCTACATTACTTTAGCCGATCGCTACGGTTTGATGGCCGCTATTTTTGACGAGACTTTGACTGAGGAAGAGAGACGCTCGATCGATCGCCTTTTGCGTTCTGTGTGCCGGGGTAGGATAAAATTAGTTAACGAACTGTCTGCGATCGGATAAGCACTGACAACACCTTCACAAAACTCAGCCTCTCGTCCCTCTTTAAGAGACTAAGGAGTTAAGAAATAAAGGAAGTATTGAAACCTGATTGAGTATTACTGCTATTATCTAGGGTGCGCCTTACCCGCAGGAGCATCTCAGCTTATTATACCATTTTTCTAAAATCGTGCAACACTCTTCGACCCCCCCTAGCCCCACCTTGTAAAGGGGGGGGACAAGAACACTGTTGCATTCTTTTTTAAAATTGGTATTATTTTCAGCATTTGAGCGTGCGAACATTAATTAATAGCAACTCCCAAAACCAGTATTGGGCACGCAAGATACCTGATATCAATTGTGGTTGGACTCCTCATGAATGTTGACTGTTGACTGTTGACTGTTGAATGTTGAATGTTGATTGTTGACTGTTGACTGTTGACTGTTGACTAACAACCAATAACTAATAACAAATAACGAACAACCAATAACAAATAACAAATAACAAATAACCAATCACCAATAACCAATAACCAATAACCAATAACCAATAACCAATAACAAATAACAAATAACAAATAACAAATAACTTCTTCAAATCAAAAACCGAATAGTTACATAAATAGCAGCCACCACCAATTGCACCGCCATCACCGGAAGCCCGTAACGCAGAAAAGTTTGAAAAGAAATCCGCTGTCCGTACTGCTCCGAAATTCCCGCAGCCACTACATTAGAAGAAGCTCCTATCAAAGTGCCGTTTCCGCCTAAATTCGCCCCGTACATCATCGCATAAAACAGCGGCAGCACTTCGACTGGAAACTGCCCCGCAAAATCTGGATTCAGCACTTCTGTCGGTGCGAGGCCGACATTCACAACATACTGTTTTAACAGCGGCACCATCGCCACCACTAGCGGAATGTTTGGCACCACGCTCGACATCAAACCCACAAAAAATAACAAAGCTAAAGAACCCAGAAAAATATTTTTACCTAAAACAACTGCTAAAAATCCTGACAGATTGCCGATAATCCCGGTTTTTTCTAAACCGCCAATCAGCACAAAAAATGACATAAAAAATAACAGCGTGCTCCAATCTAAATCCCGCAAAATATTGTTAACAGTATCTATCTTGGAGTGGTGCGCTAAAAGCATTGCCAAACCAGCCCCCAACAAAGCAACCGCCGCCGGTGAAATTGGTATGGGTAGAGACTCTCCTACTACAAAAAATACCAGCACGAAAGCTGTGATTAAGCCGCCCACTGCTAAAATTCGCGGGTGATTGATTTTTGGCGCTGGCAAATTATCCCAATTGTCTAATTCTTTTCGCCAGATTTCGGGAAACAGCCAAGGTAATATAGCTACTAAAGCTGCTACTGATATCGCCCCGCCCAAACTTAATTTAGTTAGGTAATCTGCAAAGCTCATGTTGATAGCATCGCCGACAATGAATGTCGCCGGGTCTCCCACGATTGTCAGCAATCCCGAACTGTTAGCTACAAATACCATTAAAATTAGTAACGGTACAAAATCTACCCCGATTTCTTGAGCTATTGGCGGAATTAACGGTGCTAGCAGCATGACTGTTGTGGCATTGGGCAAAACTGCACAAATCGGGGTAGTAATCGCCACAATACCCAGCAACAAATTTTTGCCTTTTCCTTTAGCCAATAACACCATTTTAGTTGCCAAATAATCGAATAATTTGGTCGGCTCAAAGGCTCTCACCATGACCATGACTCCGAAAAATAAACCCAGGGTTCCGTGACTGCGACCGATATATTCGATCGCATTATTTAACGTCATAACGTGGGTAAAAACCAGAATCAGCGCTCCCAAAAAAGCTGCAACTGTCAGGTGTATCCATTCTGTAATTATTAAGAAAACTACACCGATAAAAGTTGCCGCAGCGATCGCAGCTTGTACGTTTTCCATTTAGTCCCCTGACAAAACTAAAGCTTAAAAATTAAAATCTCTGGTTGTCAGCGAACATACTACTTTTAAGCTGTTCTGTCAAGAGGTTTAAGTGTTACTTTTGGCAGAAACAAGCTGGAATCTAGTCATGGAGAGAGCAGCAGGGGCGAAAAAATCACCTCAAAACTAATTCTTTTGGCAGGGTTGCGATCGCCCGAAATTTGATATGGCGATCGGGCGATCGCTCAACTACAATGAAGCATGGGCAACATCTGCCAAACTCAACCCCCACGGAGACATCATGGACTACAGCCAAATGCTCGCCGACAAAACCGATACTATCCTCAAAAGCTGGATTGAAGCAGTACGTCAGGATCGGAACATTGAAAGTGCTGACACCTTACCGCACTCAGCGATCGAAAATCACATACCCCATTTGTTGGGGGCGATGGCCGCATTGCTTTCCCAATATAGCAACAGCGACATAAAATTAATAATTGAAGCCAGTTTAGATCACGGACTTCTTAGAGCCGAACAAGGCTACGACTCCGCAGAAGTAGCCAGGGAATACCATTTATTGCGTCAAGTAATATTCTCAGAATTAGAAACAGAATTGCTAGCAGGAACCACTGCCGAAGTATTCAAAGCTTTTCGCCTCATCGATGCCGTAATAGACGAAGCAATTGCCCAGTGTTTCAATAGCTACGTCGCTCAGAAGCTTCGGGAACTCCAACAAATCCAAAGTCAGTTACAACTCACAAATCAAGAGCTCAATCGCCTCGTCAGCGTCAACCAAGAAAACCTCTCGTATTTAGCTCACGAACTCAAAACACCTCTCAACTCAATCATCGGTTATTCAGAGCTATTTTTGCGAAAAGGAAGGGCGCAAACAGAAATCAAAGATACCCTCCCCGGCATCGAACACATCGAGCGAGTATTGCGTAACGGCAGACAGTTGTTGCGCCTGATTAACGACGCCCTAGAACTTGCTCGCGCCGATGCCGGCAAAATTAAACTTAACCTGCGGCAAACTAATGTACAATCTCTAATTAACACCGTAGTAGAAATGATGCAGCCAATTGCTGATGCTAAAGGACTAAAACTTGCTGTTACCAGCGACTGCGCCCCCAAACAAGTAGTCGCCGACGGACAGCGGCTGCAACAAATTGTCACCAACCTTCTGAGTAATGCCATTCGCTATACAGAATCTGGTAGCATTGAATTAAGTTGCAGCCGCGCTGGAGAAGCAAATTGGACGATCGCCATTACAGATACAGGCATCGGCATCGCCCCCGAAGATACCCACCGCATTTTTGACCCCTTTTTTCAAGCAGGAGAAGCCCGCAAACAGCAGTATCCCC
>NZ_JBARVX010000558.1:0-16099 GCF_049646505.1 Microcoleus sp. | reverse complement strand
ATTCGACGCAAGGGGATCGTAAACTCAACGGCAAATGGGCAATGTGTCCGCACAAATTGAGGTGGGTTCAAGACTATATCAACGATTATTTAGAACGGCAATTCAGTGTAGATGAACTGGCGGCGATCGCCCAACTCAGCCCCTACCACTTTTCCCGCGCTTTCAAACAATCTGTTGGTATCAGTCCGCACCAATACGTGATTCAACAGCGGGTAGAACGGGCAAAACAATTGCTGTTGCAAGGAAAGATGAGTTTGTCGGAAATTGCGATCGCCTGCGGATTTACTCATCAAAGCCATCTCAACCGCCACTTCAAACGCTTGACTGGAGTGACCCCCAAGACTTTACTCAAGTTATAGCAAGAATGTGCAAAAACCGCAATATCGTGCAAGATTCTTCTTCCAGTGCGTGCCACTATCAAACTAACTAATTAACTAGCAAAGGAGCCGTAATATGTTTCGTAAGCCCTTCAATAAGAAGTTACAATCTTTTCAATCGTCACTTGTGCAGTGCGAACTGAGCGATCGCGAACAAGAAAGAATTTGTGGCGGTCAAAACTCTAGACCTTACACGGGGCCAACAGCAGTTTCAGGTTGTTGGGGTCCCAACGATATGTTACCTCCCACTTCTGGTCAAGATCGGTGTTAGTAACTGCGGCAATTGGTTGTGAAATAAAAGCTGAATAGTTTGAGGAAAAAAACATGAAAACAACCCAAACAAAAATGGAAGCAATCCAAACAAACATGAACACAACGCTTTGGCATGAACTGGACGATCGAACCTCAGAAACCATTTCTGGCGGTGCACAGGCAGAGGGATGCCTGGCCTGGAGTATTCGTTTCGGTGATGTCACCCGAACGCCGCGATCCTCCGAAACCATCATAGAGGCTTATGTGATTTTGGGATTCCGTTCTGCTTCATAAATTCCTACAAGGAGGTTAAGTAACCATGCTGAATTTGTTCAAAACTCAAGTTCAATCTTCAAATCAAATTAAACTCTCTCAATCTCACGATCTTTGGAATGATTTGTCCTTAGATGAGTCTTCATCCTATATGGGAGGAAAATTGATTTGGAGGCAGTACGATCCACAATTTGGGTGGGGGTGGTGCCGGCGCGGACTGGACGGTTACAATCATTGTAGATACAGAGAGCCCGGTGTTGATTAGGCTGATGCTCTTTCAAAGGATGTAAAGTTATCGATCTGTTCGTCTGTCCCGAACATCGAGGCCGCAGAGTCGTAATGATTTGCTGGTATTACTCCTTACCAAGCTCCAGCCTGGTAACGCAGATAAGCGAGGCTGTGTCTCTGGCGAGTCAGCGAGGAATAGCCTCGCTTACATCCGCACTTTTTCTGTCGCGGTAAGGTGCGTCGCTATGGGATTTCTCCAAGCAGTGAGAACAGTCGATCGCGACGCACCCTACTTTCACTGCGATCGCCACCGACAGCAACGGCTATAAATCAAGGAGTTCTAACCAAATATAAAGGAGGTCAAGGGATCGTGCTTAATTTGTTCAAATCTCAAGCTCAATCTTCAAATCAAATTAAACTCTCTAAATCTCACCATCTTTGGAATAATTTGTCCTTAGATGAGTCTTCATCCTATGTAGGAGGAAAATTGATTTGGCAGAATGAACATCCAGTTTTTGGGACTGGTTGGTGTCGGCGCAGACTAGACGGTGGTACGACTTGTAGATACCCACAGCGCGGTGTTCCTTAGAGTGATGCTCTTTTACGGCTCTCCCGGATGTTGGGCGTCAAAAGTAGCGGTCGATAAAAATTTTATGGAGTGTGAAGGCCCACAACCTTGATGCAGACAGATTATCAGCTTGCGTTACCACCACAATTCCGAGAGAGCCAAATTGCACTTTTTCTTTCGCGGTAAGGTGCGTCGCTATGGGATTTCTCCAAGCAGCGAGAACAGTCTTCGCGACGCACCCTACTTTCACTTCAAAAACACGATGAGTTAACACAGGAGTAAATCTGATGAAAGCAATGCAGCCTAAGAAATCGCAAACCATACCAAACGATCCAAATCAAGCTTTATGGAAAGAAATCGGTGATGAGGTAGCTGCTCAAATAGGCGGCGGGGAAAGAGTGAAGGGATGGGGTTCATGCCAAGTACCTGGCAAATGTGAAGTAGGGTTGAAATTTACGATCTTCAGATTTTAGCAAGCATACTACTTAGCAAGCTAACTACGTGAAGGTCGCAGCTTGGCTTGGATGGTGGGCATTGCCCACCTACACAAAAGCTTGACAAATATTAGCACCCTAAAAACGAATCATCCAGACAGAAAAAAAATATTCAGGTTCGTTAATAAAAAGTATTTCTACATATTAGGGTGGCAGGATTTTTGCCAACAAAACCTTTTAATTACATTAGGGAGAAAGAGACTATGGCTAGTGTCAAAAATGTGATATATGGAACCGCAGCAAGCGAAAAAATTATTGGTAATGACACCCCTTTCTGGTCTATTGAAAACGGTCGGTATGTCCTCAGCTCAGCCGACGATATCATCTATGGCTTCGGCGGCAATGATGATTTAATTGGACAACGTGGTAATGACGAATTGTTTGGTGGTTCTGGCAATGATACTTTGGAAGGAAATGATGGTAATGACGAATTGTTTGGCGGTCCTGGCAACGATGAAATGTCTGGCGATGCTGGCAATGATTCAATGTCTGGCGAATCCGGCAACGACAGCATGAGTGGAGGACCTGGAAATGACACTTTAAATGGTGGCGACGGAAATGACTTCATGAATACGCAGGATGGTAACGACTTTTTAACAGGAGGAGATGGTGCAGACCAATTAAGGGGTGGAAATGACGCTGATACTCTTAATGGTGGGGCTGGTAACGACTTTTTACGCGGAGAAAATGGCAACGACAGCTTAGTAGGAGAAGCGGGTGATGACCAGTTGCAGGGTAACGAGAATAATGACAGCCTGGACGGTGGCATTGGTAATGACAATCTGTATGGTGGTTTTGGCACAGATACATTGATTGGTGGAGACGGTAATGACTGGATTCGTGGTGCTGATGGTGGTGCAAATGATATAAATACCAACCAATTCGACAGATTAACGGGAGGTGCTGGCGCAGATAACTTTGTTTTGGGAGATGCGTTATTTGTAAACAGTTGGCCGCATTATTTGGGGGTTGGTAACGCTATTATCACTGACTTCAACACCGCTGAAGACAGAATTCGTCTCTACGGTAATAGAGACAGCTACTCTCTTAATGCGAGCGGTCCTAATAATACCGGGATCTATTACCAGGGCGATCTGATTGCAGTCGTTCAAAACACAGCAAATCTGGATTTATCTCAGGATTATTTTGTTTTCTACCAAAACTTTCTGGTTAGAGCATAGCCCATAAACGGGCGACTTTAACTGAGTCTAAGAAATCCTTAATTATCACCATTTCATACCCAAGCGAAAGGGGATTTTTGGGGAGAGAAAACACGGGAAAGGGCGGGTTTGAGCAACCATATATATCGAACAGAAACCATCTGGTAAACCGCCCTCAGAAGCTCATATTTTTTTACAAGAATCCCAGGAGTTGAAAAATGCTTAAAAAACACAAAATAAATAATTCATTGCTGTCTGCCTTCGATTTTGTATCCCGCCAAGCACTTGTTGTTGAGTTAGGCGAAGAAAATGAGGAATTGCTGTCCGGAGGTCACACTGGTGAGGATATACTTCGCCCCCGATTGACCCGAAGAGATGTAGAACAAGTAACTGGCACGGGCAGTATAGCCAGTCAGTACGGAATTCGCAGTATTCCTACCTTAATGATTTGAAGAAAGGCCGATCGCTCGATTCGTAGCAAGAACGTGCAAAAACAGCAAAAATGTGCAAGACATTCAAGAGCGACCTCTGACATTGTTTAAGCCAGACAGAAAACCGATCGTTAAGTTTGAAGCAAAATGGAGGATTTGATGATGGAAATTCGAGAACTTTGGCAAGAATTAGATGCCCAACAAGCCGAAAATCTTTCAGGTGGGGCTGAGGGTTGCTTAGCTTGGAGTATTGGATTCTCCGATGTCGTTCGACCAAGCACCTCACAGGCTTCATCCTCTTTCACTTTCCATCCAGGAATTAGTTTGTCTAAAAGCTCAAATGTTCCACCGCAAGGAAAGATTAGGGGAACATTACTGTTCTGAGCGATCGCCTTTGAATGCCGCTATCGTATTTATGCGATCGCATCTCTCATAATTTGTCTGTTTGAAAAATCGGGAGGAGAAAAATGTTTCGCAAACACCAAACTAAAAATTCATCAAAATCAGTGTTGGATGTTCAGAAATTACATCCGCTAGTGATGGATTTAAACGAACAAGACCAAGAATCGATATCGGGTGGGGAATTAAAGCGTCTCCAAGAAGAGTTCGGGGCTGAGTTAGCGACTTTACGTGCGATCGCTCTCCCTTCTCTCCTTGGTCAAGTCAACAAGGCAAAAACTTAGTATCGGATACATCACAAAAAAGTTAAAAAATGTTTCGCAAACAGCAGATAAACAATCCATCAAAACCTGTTTTGAATGTCGAACAATTACAACAGCTAGTGGTGGAATTAAACGATCAAAATCAGGAGTCTATATCGGGTGGTATAAAATTCCCCTGCGATGGTCCAGGTCGCGGTGGAACCTGCGATATTAGTTTTTGAGTTTCCCCTATTTTATTTGCATCCCGGTGAACTGAAGCTCGTCCTTAACTTGTAAACCCACGCTCTCTAAAAGGAGGCTTGAAAAATGCTTAATAATAGTCCTTGGCTACGCGATCGCGCACTTGAAGATATCTCAGATATGGAAGCTGATTTAATCGCAGGCGGTCAAGTTATCGGCGTCGATCAACTTTTGGATGTTTCGCCTGCGATAACTAAACCCAATAAAAAACGGGCTATGAGTTCCACAAACTCAACCCAAATAGGATTGGCAGCACAGTTTCCTTTTATCCTCAACTTGGTACTCTTGTTCCCCAATCCTTTTGCTTCTTAAAAGAGTTCAAAAAGCAATGACTAACGAGGTTTTTCGTGACCGTAGAAAACAGGAAAATTTTTACTCTCAAACCCTTCTATTGCAAAATCTAGAAACCTGTGTGGAGTTGAGTGAAAGCGAACAGGAATTGATTAAAGGAGGTCAGAGGAGTCCGTCGTCAAGTCAGACGTTTTGGGGGGTAAGAACTGCGGGCGGACTTTGGACATTTTGGTGGGATCGCGCCACTAGAAAGTTTGGCTTTAGCTACCAGTGGACTTGAATTCAAAGCAGCCGTAAGGTGCCGAGTGCATACCCTACGTATCGAGTTGGTGCGTAAGTCCTGGCTTAGGAATCAAGGGATCGTTCGTTGCGGGGGGGCGGGTTTATGAGATGATGGCTCTCAGGCGATTATTGTTGGTAAAACCCGCCCTTACAATACCTTGCATTAATATCACAGATCGATCGTCCTCGATCTAACCAATAACTACTGCCAACTGCCAACTACCAGCTAGCAACTGACTAATGACTACTGACTAATGACTACTGACTCTTCTTTTGACTTTCTTCGTACTGCGAAACCGGATGAATTCTTGCCGCCCATCAGCCGCTGGATAACGGCGGGCGGATTATTTTTGTTGGCAACTTTTGGCGGGGCGATCGCCCTTGCTGCTGTCGCTAAATATAATGTTACCGTCAGAGCTCCCGCTACCGTCCGTCCTGCTGGTGAAATTCGCATTGTAGAAGCGGCGACAGCAGGCACGGTTAAAAGCATTCAAGTGAAAGAAAATCAGGCTGTCAAACAAGGAGATGCGATCGCCCTCATCGACTCTTCCCAACTTTTAACTAAACAAAGCCAACTGCAAGGAAATATCCAGCAAAACCAACTGCAACTGCGTCAAATTGCTGCTCAAATTAGCGCTTTAGACGATCGCCTAGCAGCGGAAACCCAGGCAATGGAAGGCGCAGTTGCCTCTGCCCAAGCAGGTTTAAGCCGCAGCCAGCGGGAATATGGAGAACGGCAAATTACCTCGCTGGCTGAAGTTGAAGCGGCTAAAGCTAACGTACAATTAGCTCAGTCGGAATGGGAAAAATCGCTGCCGGAATTGCAAAAAGAACAGGCTTCCTTGCAAACAGCCGCAGCAAATTTAAAGGCTGCCGAGGCAAATTTAAAAGCAGCCGTTTCTAAGCGCGATCGCTATCAGTCAATCCAAGAAACAGGCGCTATTTCGCTGGATTTAGTGGAGGAGACGAAACTTGCCGCACAGCAGCAAGAACAAGCCGTGGCAGGGCAAAAAGCCGCCGTAGAAGTGCAAAAAAAAGCTGTGGAAAGCCAAAGAAAAACCGTTGACAGGCAGCGACAAGCTGTTGAATTTTCTGCTGCTAAATTGAAAGTTGTTGAAGCTGCCTTGAATCCCAGTGGTGCACCCGTGGCGATCGCGCAACAGCAAATTGCTCAAGAAAAAGCCAAGGGTGAAGCAACTTTGGCAGCGTTGAAAAAAGAACGATTAGTTTCGATTCAGAGTCGCGCTGACATCCAAAATCAAATCAATCGCGATCGTCAAGAACTCAAACAAATTGATACCGAACTTGCAAAAAGTATTGTTCGTTCCCCAGTAGACGGCACTATTCTCAAACTGAATCTGCGAAATCCCGGACAAACTGCACAACTCGGTGCGGCAATCGCTCAAATTGCTCCCGCTAATGCTGCCATTGTCGTCAAAGCTCGCGTCGCCGCTCCCGATATTGGTAAAATTGCGATCGGTCAAACATCTATCCTGCGGATTTCTGCCTATCCCTATCCCGACTACGGGGTACTAGAAGGGAAAGTTAGTGCGATCGCACCCGATGCCATTGCTGGTGAAAATAACAGTCCGCCTTACTATGAAGTGACTGTTATTCCCCAAAGAACTTATTTAGTCAAGCGCGATCGGGCTATTAGCCAATCTGCCGATCAACAGTGCTGTCAGTATCATCTTCAAGCCGGAATGGAAGTTACAGCAGACATTATTTCTCGACAAGAAACGGTACTTACATTTATTTTCAGAAAAGCCAGGATGCTCGCCGATGTTTAACCAACTTTACCATCACCCATTAGTATATTTGATAATGTAATTCACCGCGACGTTCTTAGGGCGAGTTTCTGTACTGGTAGGCACGGCATCTTTACCTATCTTCAAGTTGGCCGGTTCACCAGTCAAATCAGGTATGGAAACGCAACTTGCATCAACGCGCTCAGCATTGCCGAAGCAGCGCCATTACCTAGCAATATTGCTGCCCTTGCTGTTGCCAGATTAGGCTTGTTTGCCTTCCCGATTAAGAAACAGCTAGGTTTTTTTTGCAGGGCTAGGTGTTGGAAGCGATCGCATTTTTCCAATAAGTGCGATCGCCTCCGATGTAGAAATTTATATTTTGCGGATTTAATAGTAAAATTTTGTCCTGACTGAAAACAACCAGGGTACAAGCCCCCGGATTCATCCGTAGGGTCGCTTTCTTAAATTCTCCTATTCTTCTATTCTTCTATTCTTCAATCTAAAATCTAAAATCTAAAATCGATCGGATTCATCCGTAGGGTCGCTTTCTTAAATTCTCCTATTCTTCTATTCTTCAATCTAAAATCGATTGACTGCCCTTAACACAAAAATAAAAATTATGCAAGTCACTCGATTATGTGACTGGTAACGAACAGCTAGCGACTGTTATTATACGACTTATGCAAAGACTGTACTTGTAGGGTGCAGCAAGCACCCTACAAGTACACATAGTGCCAAAATAGAAGGAATGCAGCGTAATACCAATTTTTTATGAGGCTATATAGAATCTGATCCCCCCTAACCCCCCGCCGGAGGGGGGGACAAGATTCTTCTCAAAGTCAACCCCTACTCCCCTTCTTAAGGGGGATTTAGGGGGATCGAGATATGTGCAACTTCACATTAAATTGGTATAAGTCCTCTACAAATGAGAATTTCGCAGCAATCAGATTAAGTCAGTTTTGTCACTTGCCCTTGCCAGCTTAGATTTGGAAAATGAAGCAGCCTTGGGATTAAATAACTCTCTTTTGCAACTAAACGCATTATCCAAAGCTAATTGACTTAACAAAAAAATACCGAGTTTCATCAGGAACAAGACAGCTTAATTTCGGCAATTAAACCTGAATAGGAATCAATGTCAGAAAAGCTGTCAGAGATTTCTCATCACAGTCAAACCGTCAAACACTCAATAAGAGGTATTTTATGTCTGAACAACCTAGTTTTCCCATCCCAGCAACTGCCCGGGGCGATGAAACAACAGGGCGTTACATTGTTACTTTCCGCGATGATGCGGTGAGAGAAGGGTTAGACCTCCTGAGCGACCAAGCTGGCATCACCGGACTGGCAAACGCTACCGATTTCCCGGAGTCTGCTCTAGACTTGAGCCAACTCGAAGCATCAGGGGGAGCGGTGTTCCCAACTCTCGGCGTGGCCGTCGTCTCCCTAGAGGAAGGGGCTTTCAGCAGCATCCTGACATCAGCGGGAGAGGATTCTGCGATTCTGGCGATCGAACCGGAGCGCACCTTTTACGCCATTGGCGATGGGTTGTCCGTGGACTATTTGCGGGGCTATCGCGATGCGGTGAATAACCTGTACGATAAAGCCACTACTACAGAGGTAGCAGCAATCGGGGCCCAAGAATGTTTTTCTGATGATATCGAATCTACTTGGGGTCTGAAGGCAACGAAGGTCATGAACTCTGTCTTGACTGGTAATGGAATGAAAGTTGCCGTGCTGGATACGGGGATGGATCTATTACATCCCGACTTCGTAGGCCGATCGATCGTATCGAAGTCCTTCGTGCCTGGGGAGGACGTACAAGATGGGAACGGTCATGGTACCCACTGCATTGGGACAGCGTGCGGGTTCAAGGATCTGAACGGCCGGCGGTACGGGATCGCTTACGAATCGACCATTTATGTCGGTAAAGTCTTGAGCAATGCCGGTAGCGGCGCTAGTGGCTGGATTCTCGCTGCGATGGAATGGGCGATCGTCAACGGGTGTCAAGTGATCTCGATGTCTTTAGGAAACGAGACTCCAACACCGTCTACTGCCTACGAAACTGTCGGCCGTCGGGCACTCGAAAATGGGTGTCTCATCGTGGCAGCCGCGGGCAACAATGGGCCAACCGGAAGAGTCGGACAACCAGCGAATAGCCCGTCGATTATGGCTGTTGCAGCCGTCGATAAATGCCTCCAAGTGGCTACGTTCTCGGCTACCTCTGGCGGATCTCTAGGGGCTAAAGTTAATATCGCCGCTCCAGGAGTGGAAGTATACTCATCAGTACCTGTGAATATAGGGCGTTATGCTGCTTTCAATGGCACCAGCATGGCTACCCCTCACGTAGCTGGGCTCGCTGCCCTGTATGCCCAATGGACTGGTAAACGAGGTTCTCAACTTTGGCAATTGCTAACTTCCCGTGCTGTGGCACTACCATTACCAAATGCTCGTGTCGGAAGTGGGTTGCTACAAGCTCCGTAATCACGACAGCGATCGAAATTAGGGAGCACTTCCTATCGGTAGAAGGAGGTTTTCTGTGTTCAGAAACCTCCCTCTATAAACATAATTCACTGAATTGAACTATACAGTAGGGACAATAGCTCAATGGATTTAGCCCAAAGGAGGCGGAATATGTCTGATGAACAAGTAGAGCGCATCATAGTAACTGTTGATGACCAAAACTTAGCGGTAATTCAATCGGTTGTCACTGGCTTAGAATCGGCGGGAATGAAAGTGGATGAGGTGCTACCTGTGATTGGTATCGTTACTGGAGAGGTTTCTCAATCGAAGCTAAAAGGACTAAGGAGCGTACCGGGCGTGGCTAGTGTCGAGATCGATCGAGAAATGCAGGCAATTTAAACGAATCAATCATTTAGGGGTTAGTAAATCCATTTTTGCCAAACCCAAATACCGAACACCTTCCGGCGTCACATCAAACCGACAAGGCAAAACTTCCACACCTTCAGCCACAGCCTGTCTGAACAATTGTCCGTAAAGGCGATCGGCACTATCGCCCGGAGCAAAATCCGTACAATCTCCGCGATTAATAAAATACAGCATTACAGCCCTCGAACCCTGCCGCACCACATCGATCAACTCTCTCAAATGTTTCTGTCCCCGCTCCGTCACTGTATCAGGAAATAAAGCTAATGTATCTTTGACCCAAGTTGTATTTTTCACTTCCAGAAAAATCTGTTTTTCTCCACCATTCAGCCAAAAATCAACACGACTTTTTTTATCGATACCGTAAACAACCTCCGGCTGAATTAAACTGTAATTGCCCAACTCAGGAAACAACCGCAACTCCAAAGCTAATTTAATCGCTCGATTTGGCAGCCCAGTATTAACTCCCACCCAAACAGGTACAGTATCGCAAACCTTAATTAATTCCCAAGTATAAGCCAACTTGCGTTTGGGATTGTCGCTAGCAGATACTAGGACAGGATTACCCGGAATCAAAACACCAGTCATCGGGCCAGTATTCGGACAGTGCGCGGTGATAATTTCTCCCGAATCTAATTCAATTTCGGCAAAAAAACGCTTGTACCGCTTGATTAAAGTGCCTGGTAATAAAGGCGGATATTTGTAAATTAAGTTAGTCATTAGTCATTAGTCATTGGTCATTAGTCATTAGTCATTAGTCATTGGTCATTAGTCATTAGTCATTGGTCATTAGTCATTGGTCATCTCAACTCCGGTAACAGCGGAATGATTCAGATATATAGTCTCTCCCTCGGCGTACTCTGTGTTCTCTGTGGTTAAATCATTCCGATGCTACCGAAAACGATATCATCGGTCATTAAACCTGCTACAACAAATGAAACTTATCTTGAATTGCATCTGCGTTAATCTGTGTTTATCCGCCTCGCATCTGCGGCTGCATAATCAATCAAAATTTTAGGCAATAAATCTCTGCACAAACTAACCTTGCTGAGGTTTCATCAACTGTTTCATCTGCGCTTTAAAAGCTTCCACAAGTTCGGGACTGGCTTGCGTTTGCTGCCAAGAAGGGCGGGAATTTAAGCGTTCCGACCAAGCCTGCAATTTGGGGTAATCGTCCAAAGACACGCCTAGTTCGGGCAGCCAAGGCACGGAAACACCCGCCACAACATCCGCGAGGGTAATCGCGCTGCTGCTGCCAAAAAAAGGTTTATCGCCCAACAAATCCTCAAAAAATCTCAGTACCGCCGCCACTTGCTGCCGACCTTTTTCCAGCTTTTCCGGGTCGCCTACACCACCGAAACTCTTGCGGACAAAGGGACTCAGCGCTGGTGTCAATTCGTTGACTGTGACCATTTGTACCATGCGGACGATCGCCAAATCCTTAGCATCTTGCGGCAACAGTGCGATCGCGGGATACTTAGCTTCCAGATAATCAAGAATTGCCAGCGTTTCTATTATATGAAAATCCCCATCACCTAAAACCGGGACGTGGTGAAAAGGGCTAATAGCCAAAAAATCCGGTTGAAACTGATCGCCGTTTAATTTGAGCGGCACTAATTCAAATTCAATCTCTTTTTCCAGCAAAGCAATCCAGACGCGACGAGAGTTAGTAGAGAGGGGATTGTGATAAAGTTTCAGCACAGTCATGCGATTTTAGATTTGAGATTTTAGATTGAAATATCATAGCATAAAAGATTTGTGGTAAAGACTTTAATCCTGCATTCTTTGTTTCATATCCTTTGCAGCTAAAGCATAACCTCCATCAGCACCGTCTATAAAATGTACTTGGCGGCCGTTGCGTTCAAACACTAAGCAAGTCATCAACGCTCTGTCAGCAACGTGCAAACCGTAAACCAGCTTGCCTTCTCGGTAATTCTTTTCCAAGTACCGCGTCAATTTTTTTCGCCGCCACTCATTGCCCGAAATTACCATTTTCAACATATCATCAAATTTGCGGTAATCCGTAGCTGCGATCGCAATATCTTTATAAACTCCCCAATCTAACTCTTCTGTCTTAACTTTCAAATTCATTAGCAGCGAACCAACCGCCGTCTCTAACTGTATTTTTGATAAATATAACTGGCGGTCTAACCAACTAGCATTGCTCGCCCTCACTAAAGTTTCTTTAATCAGCTTTGTGCTATTCAATGTCAATTTTAGATTTTCCCGATCGATCGGATTTAAAGAATTTTCTTTGCCGTAAATGTATTCTATTTTTTTGATAATTTTTCTATAAAATTGATGGCTCTGCTGACCAAAATCTTCTCGCACCATTACCAGCAGCGTTACTATTTCCCCGTACTTGCTGGGAATATCCTGCCACCGGCACTCCAATCCCGAAAAATCGGCTGTTGGAGAAACGCCATTATTTTTATTTTTAAAAGAGTAAGCTTTTCCAGCAACAGGGTCTTTAATAAGTTCAGTAGCACGGGTTAAGCCGCCGCCAATAAAAACAGCTTGGCTGTAATTTTCCGAAACTTTAAACTTAGCTATTTTAACCGGAAAATTAGCTGCTACCACAACTTTAACCGGCACTGCCCCAACTCGCAAATCCATATCAAATTCAGTCTTCGCCAGTTGTTGAATGGCAAGCAAAGCAATTTTAGCAGCGGGTAAAAGCGATGGCCCCATCAACAGAGAAGCGCCGTCGCCACCGAAGACAAACGGAATTTCAATTGGGGTAGCTGCATTCAAAACCGCAACGATCGAACAAGCCCCCAATAAATTAACTTCTTTGTATTTCCCAGATTCAATCGCTTTGGTAGAACCGCGAATATCTGTGACAATAATGTACCAATCATCAGGTACGTCAACAAAATTACCCAAATCTGTAATCTTGATAAAATTGTCCAGTAAAGGCAATTCGGAATAGAAGTTTTCTGAATTCATGCTATGATTTTCCCGATTCGCTATTAAACTTAGTGAAGCCTTTTAGCACTAGCGTTTGTAACTATTTGTGTCTGAACCGCAGAAGCCCTCTCGTTCCCTAGCGGGGATTGCCGGCATTGTCGCAGTCGCCACTCTGATTAGCAAAGTCTTCGGCTTAGTGCGCCAAATTGCGATCGCCGCAGCCTTTGGAGTCGGTGTCGCCGTCGATGCCTACAATTATGCCTACGTCATCCCCGGTTTCTTATTTATTTTGCTCGGAGGCATCAACGGGCCATTTCACAGCGCCATAGTCAGCGTTTTAGCCCGCCGCGACAAAAAAGAAGCTGCACCCTTAGTCGAGACTATCACCACCTTAGTCGGCGGCATACTGTTGTTAGTAACAGTTGCTTTAATTATTTTTGCCGATCCGCTGATCGATTTGGTAGCACCGGGATTAAATAGAACAGCAGAAGGCTTAGAAATCAAAGCAATTGCTGTCCAACAATTTCGGATCATGGCGCCGATGGCGTTACTTTCAGGCTTGATCGGTATTGGTTTCGGCACTCTCAACGCCGCCGATATGTACTGGCTTCCTTCGATTAGTCCTTTATTTTCTAGCGTGGCACTTGTCGGCGGTTTGGGGATTCTGGCACTGCAACTCGGAGACAAAATTATTCAGCCTGAATACGCACTAATGGGCGGCTTAGTGTTAGCTTGGGGAACTTTAGCGGGAGCAGTTTTGCAGTGGTTGGTGCAACTGGCGGCGCAGTGGCGCGCGGGCTTGGGAAAATTGCGTTTGCGGTTTAATTTTAAACTGCCTGGAGTGCAAGAAGTAGTTAAGGTGATGGTTCCTGCTACCTTATCATCGGGAATGCTGCAAATTAATGTCTATACTGACCTATTTTTCGCATCCTACATCCCTCAAGCTGCCTCTGCTATGAGTTACAGCGGCTTGTTAGTTATGACTCCTTTAGGCATCATTTCTAATGTGATTTTAGTGCCATTTTTGCCAATTTTTTCTCGCCTCACCGAACCCAAAGACTGGTTGGAATTAAAAGATAGAATTCGTCAATCTTTAATTTTGACTGGGCTGACGATGCTGCCGCTGAGTGCTTTAATGGTGACGCTAGCTACACCCATCGTCCGCATTGTTTACGAACGCTATGCTTTCGATCGATCGGCCTCACAGTTTGTCGCGCCCCTACTGATGGCTTACAGTATTGGAATGTTTGTGTATTTGGGCCGCGACGTTTTGGTACGGGTATTTTACGCTTTGGGAGATGGAGAAACGCCTTTTCGGATCAGTATTATCAATATTTTTTTGAACGGCTTGTTGGATTATTTGTTAGTAGGAGCTCTCGGCGCACCAGGATTAGTTCTGTCCACGGTAGGAGTGAATATTGTTTCGATGATTATGCTTTTGTACTTATTAGACAAAAAGCTGGGCGGCTTGCCTTGGCGGGAGTGGAGTTTGCCTTTTCTGGGGTTAGCTTCTGGGAGTTCTCTAACTGCTTTCGTGTCTTTGGCTACTCTGCAAGGCTGTCAAAGAATTTTGGGTACTGAAGGTTTGGTAGTTCAATTAGTGGAGTTGAGTGTGGCAAGTTTCGCTGGGTTGGGAGTTTTTGTAATTTTTGTGAATCAGATGAAGTTGCCGGAAGTTGATATGTTTGTCGATCGCATTCGGGGACGTTTTGGCAAATAAATATCATAAATTTGCGGCAGATTCCAGGAATTGAGACAAAGTGCGATCGCCCTTAAACCCAAATCAACAATTATCCGCGTCCATCCGCGTCCATCCGCCCGCATCTGCGGTTAAAAATTCCCCAATAATTCAATACGGTTCACTTAACATATTTATGCGCCGGAGATCCCCCTAAATCCCCCTTAAGAAGGGGGACTCTGAGGGCATTCTTGTCCCCCCCTTTTTAAGGGGGGTTAGGGGGGATCGTCTTAAGTAAACCGTATTCCCCAATAATTAACAACGGCGATGTCTAGATTGTAAAGATATCGTCAACCTTAATGCTGTCTGGCAAAACAGCCAATAAAATTCTTACAAAAAAAATACGCCCTCATACCCACAGCCTCTGAGGGAGGTCTAAATTATGTCCACATGGAAAAGATCCGACTTTTCCGACTTTAAGATCCGACTTTTCCGACTTTACAGAGGCAGAGGCCGGAAGCAATGATAGAGACAGGGAAAGTAAACCCGCGATGTCTAGATTGTAAAGATATCGTAAACCAGCAGAGTTGTGTTGCGGAGTATAAATAAAAATATTCTATAAAAGATATGTCTTTAGGATGATACATTTGGATTGCATCTAATGTATGAGAAACGCATTCCCCCACAAAGCCAGTGAAAGCCGGCTTCATATCAGGACTACCCCGCTCAGGGTCTACTTTGCTGGCTGCACTACTACGACAAAATCCCCGGTTTCACAGCGCTATGACTTCCCGTGTTGGGAGTTTAGCCGATCGAATGCTATCAGCCGTGAGCGAAGACAATCAGTGTTCCGTGTTCATTTCCCATGAACAAAAACTGGCGCTAATTTGAAGCAATAGGACTAATAAATTCTTCAGTCTTCATAGCGAGGACTTAAGCTTTGATGCGGGGATTCAACCCCTGCCGGACTTGTATGTAAACAATAGATATAAAGGATTTCCGCAATTATGAACTTATCAACTATGAACAAGCAAATCATTTTCGTAGACTCTTCTGTACAAGATTATCAAAGCCTGATCCAAGGCATCGATCCCGCTCAAATTGTGATTTTAAATGAAAATTTGAGCGGCATTGAACAAATTACAAATGCCTTAGCAAATCAACAAGATATTGAAGCCGTACATATCCTTTCTCACGGCAGCCCAGGCAGTTTAAAACTCGGTGCAGACGTACTCAATGAGAAAGACATAGAAAATTTCAGCACTGGGATCAAACAGTGGGGAAATGCCTTAACAGAAAATGGCGATATCCACCTCTACGGATGCGATGTAGCCGCAGGAGAAACAGGAATCAAATTTGTTAAAGAACTGAGCGAATTAACAAAAGCCGATGTAGCAGCATCGAATAATATTACAGGCAATGCAGAATTAGGAGGCGACTGGAACTTAGAAGTAGAAACAGGCACGATAGAAACATCAATACCGTTTAATTCTGAAAGCCTCAAAACTTACAGCCACATCCTAGCCACCGCCAACCCAGACACCAAAGCCGTTACAGTCAACTCGCCCTCTGTCAGCATCGACGTACTCGCCAACGACACAGCCATCGGGCGCGCCTCAGTACAA
>NZ_JBARVX010000557.1:0-6405 GCF_049646505.1 Microcoleus sp. | reverse complement strand
AAATCGGCAATGGGGCGCGTCCAGGTGAGGGCGGAAAGTCCGTCGGCACCGCTACCGCGAATCAGGTTGTAGAGGAGTGTTTCGGCGCGATCGCTGGCTGTGTGGCCTGTCACAATGTAGGGGGAGTTGTGGGCGAGCGCAATTTCGGTTAAAGCTTGATACCGCCACTGTCTGGCCGCCGCTTCGGTTTTGGGGACTAACAAGGCGGTTTGCAAATAATAGGATATGCCCCAAGTTTTAGCTAAATTTTCTACATGAGTTGCATTTGATTGAGAATCTGAACGCCAGCGGTGATCGCAGTGGGCGATCGCTAAATCCCAACCCCATTTTGGCTGCAAATCCACCAGTAATTTGAGCAAACACAGAGAATCTTGCCCGCCGGATACTGCTACCAACAATCGCTGATTTGATGGCAATATTTGTCGCAGCAGCAGCGTCCGGTGCAGTTGAGCGTGGAGGTGCGTCCAATTGGAAGATTCAGCCATGAGAGCAGTTTTTCATGCAGTAAGTCATTGGGAATTGGGCGGAGCGAAGCGGAGGGATTGGGAATTGGGCAATTTTCCCCCTTTTTTCCACTCACAATTTCAACTCTCCCATTCTCTAACTCTCTGCTGTTTAGCTCCACATTCCTCTACTTTGGGGGTTGCTTTCTGGATACCCAGACACAGGATAATTGTTACTTATTTGTGTTGGAGCGGCGACAGTTGGTTCATCATTATTAGTATCAGTTGAAACTGAGATATTTTGGTCGTATGCCTGCGCGGTGTCTGATGTTTCTGTGGCAGCAGGAAGGGCTTTTTGTTCTGTTACTTCAGATTCTACCGGGTAAAACTCCAGACGCATCCTAAGTTTGCCTTTTGTCCAGTTTTTTCCGGCACTTAAAACTTCGCAATCCATGCCGTCTGAAAATAAGTGTTGTTCTAGCAATTTTGACTGCAGAATGGTCATAAATTCGCTAACTTTGAATGTACACTGATACATTAAAGCGCTGGCAGGAGCAGACAAAACATCGTCTTCTTTGAGAAATATTTGTGATTCGTCCATATCAATTGTCATTTTAATGAAGGAAGACGGAAAAGGGCAGAGGGCCCTTCGGCTACGCGAGCGGGTAAAAAGAAGGAAGAGGGAAGAAAGTTTTTGATTCTCGATGCTTTTATAAGCTGGCATTGCATTGATGTCAAGTTTACCTCCAACGCAGTACCGGTCTGCTGTTTGACGATTAGGCTCCGAACTCCCCGAATTCTTGCCCCCCTACTCCCCCTCAAGAAGAGGGGGGATTGGAAGCGATGGAAGTCCCCTTTTAAAGGGGAATTTAGAAAGAGTCAGACTCGGATGCAAGCGAGAGATACACAGGATTTTAGGCTGAGTTTGACACTAATATTGGGCGTTGCCACCTGAGAACCGGAGATGCTATTAATCCCTACGCTTTGATTTATGCTGTTTTTCGGTGGCCCATTGGTGGCTGGGAAATTAGAAAAACCAACCGTAGGAATGTAAACCTTTGCCTAGCAGATTAACGCCTAAATAGCAAATCCAAACTACTACAAAACCTGTGGCGGCTAAAATTGCTGGGCGTCTTCCCTGCCAGCCGCGAGTGATGCGGGCGTGCAGGTAGGCTGCAAATACTAACCAAGTAATTAGCGCCCAAGTTTCTTTCGGATCCCAACTCCAGTATGAGCCCCAAGCTTCGTTGGCCCAAACGGCACCGGCGATAATTCCAACTGTCAGCAAGGGGAATCCTAAACCGATGATGCGATAGCTAATGTTATCAAGGGTTTCTGCTAGATTCAAGCGCTGGGGCGAGAGAAGTTCTGCGGTTTGAGTTGGGGCGGTTGATGCGGTTTGAACGGTTGCTAGTTCGAGCACTGCGGTGGTGCTGTAACCGTTATTGCTGTTGAAAGCGGGTTCGCCAGCAGGTTGTCGGCTGTCGTCGTCGGCTGGGGGTTGGGGGTTTTGGGGGCGTTGGAGGCGGTAGTTGCCGTTGCGGTTGCTGTTGGTGCCGAAGGAACTGCCGGTGAGTTCGATTTTTTGGCCGCGGGTGACGATTAAAAATGCGATCGCCAGTAATGCTCCTACCATTAAGGTGGCGTAACTGAGCATCATGACGCTAACGTGCATCATCAGCCAGTTGGATTTGAGGGCTGGTACTAGGGGCTCTGCCGATTGCATGGTGTCGGGGAGAGTCAGGGCGGCAAAGGCGGTTATTGCCATTGCTACGGGGGTTGTCGCTACTCCGACTAGGCGGGAACGGCTCATATTTTCGGCGACTAGGTGGATGGCGGTGATGCCCCAAACTAGGAAAAATAGGGATTCGTAGAGGTTGCTTAGTGGAAAGTAGCCGGCTTCTATCCACCGCGAACCGAGTAAGGTGGCGATGGAGAGGTTGGCGACGGCCATTCCTGCGGTGCCTAGGGCGGCCAGGTAGGGAATGTTGGGGAAGGCTGCGCCTACCCAGTAGATGAGCATTGTTGCGAACAGGATGGCGAAGGAGATGTTGTCCAGCCAGTTCTGAAGTACGACCAGATCCATATTATTTACTCCGGTAGTGTTTTTACTTATTTTTGCTAACTATATCGATCGTACTGGCGTTCGGGAGTTTTGGGTTTGAGATTTTGAATTTTTGTGGCAATTATGAGTTTTTGGGGGTGGTTGAGGTGCCTGGGGGCGATCGGGCGGACGCCTAAAACAAGCTACTCTTGACCCACCAGACGAGTGTCACCCCGTCAAGTCGCGCTGGTTGATTCTGGCTGACGGCTTGAGGTTGGACGAGTTGAAAGTAAGGAAACACCGAATGCTGAGGGTCGAAATTCGATCGCCAGTTAACAAATTTAGTCTTGGACGCAGGGGCTGGCAGAAACCGGGTTTTTTCAGGAAAATCCTTCGTTGTCACCCAGATATCGAGTAAAAAACCCGGTTTCTTTGTCGGGATTGCGTCTGGGACTGAAAATATAGGATGTTTTTCGCTCTGGGGCTATCTCGAATCGTTTAAAATTGATTTAGCAGATTACCCACTTGCTGTTTTTGCAACCAGCAAAAAAACGAAATCCCCCGAATCAAGTCGTGGATACTCTCCAAATTTTCAATCAAAGCTCAAGCTCCGGTGATTCATCTGGAGAAGTCAATTCTAAAATCTAAAATCTAAAATCTAAAATCTAAAATCGACTGATGGTTGGATAAGTTGCACAGGCTAGATGATATCATCTGCAGTCGATTAGTATAACAAAAACGCTTCGTAGTGCGGACTTGCATACGCAATCCCGGAGCGTATGCAAGTCCTCAGATCAAATCCTCTCTTCATCGGAATGATTCAGATATATATTCTCGGACTCTGTGTACTCTGTGTTCTCTGCGGTTAAATCATTCCGATGCAACCGGAAACGATATCACTACGAACCAATCCGAGATCGGTCAATCGATCGCACACGATAGGAGATGTTGAGTTAATGCGTCGAGATTCAATTTTTTATAAGTTATTTCAAGAAGCTCCGACGCTGTTGTTTGAGCTATTGGAAGAGTCACCATCAAATGCGGAACAGTATCGATTTGATTCGGTGGCGGTGAAGGAACCGAAGTTTGAAATTGATGGGGTGTTTTTGCCGCCGGATGCTGAACCGGGAGTTGTATATTTCTGTGAGGTGCAGTTTCAGCGGGATGAATTGCTTTATGAGAGATTGTTTGGTGAGTCGTTTTTGTATTTTTATCGCAACCGCCAGCGATTTACTGATTGGGAAGCGGTGGTAATTTATCCGAGTCGATCGACTGAACAATCAGAAACGCATCCCTATCGATCGCTCACCAGCAGCAATCAGGTACATCGGGTATATTTGGATGAGTTGGGTGCGATCGAACAGTTGCCGCTGGGAGTGGCGCTGATGGCGTTGACGACTATCGACGAAGCGAGTACGCCGGAAGCTGCGCGATTGTTGCTGGCGCGATCGCAGCGGGAGGAATCGGAAGCGGCGAGTCGCGCCATAATAGAGATGCTGACGACAATACTGGTCTACAAGTTTACAAATTTGAACCGAAGGGAGGCAGAGGCGATGTTAGGGATTACGCTTGAGGAAACTCGGTTTTATCGGGAAGCTAAGGAAGAAGGGCGCGAACAAGGCATTGAACAAGGCATTGAACAAGGCCGCGAACAAGAAGGAAGAGCCTTGATTTTACGTCAGTTAAATCGCCGTCTGTTAAATCGGCGAGTTGGAACTTTGCCGGAATCTATCACCTCTAGAATTGCTGATTTGTCGATCGAGCAAATTGAAACTCTAGCAGAGGAATTGTTAGATTTTCAGTCGATCGCAGATTTAGAGGTTTGGCTGGAAAATTTGCCGCAGGAAGATTGAGGCGATGTGAGGGATTGCACTTGAGGGGGCGGGGTGCGATCGAGAAACTCACGAATAAGGAAGCGAAGATGGATAAATCACAGCCCTATTTGGCAACACCCAATGCCGTTATGTTAGTTATCGAGTACGGCCCGATCTATGACAGTTACGGCGTTGCTGAATGCAGGTATGATATCAAGTTCGGCAGGGGCGGGTTCGTCAAGATATTTGATAATTATCGATCGATCGTATAAACCCGCCCTGCCCTTACTGCTGCGGGCACGCGCGATCGAATCTTATTACAGTCGATCGACCAAAACAAATCCGATCACCAAGGATTACCAATCATTCTAAAAGCAGACCAATAATAGGGATGAGAAAAATTGCGCGTCGCCGTGTTTGCCAATTCCGGAGGTAGCGGCACATTACCAACAGAAGTGTGCAACATCCCCCCTTCAATTCGCACATCTTGGCGCAACATGGCTAATTGCGCTTGCCGGAGTGCTTCTGTTTTAATCGGAGCAGTTTTCAACTGCCCGTAAAACTCCGCCATCAATCCCAAACTGCCCTCGTCGCTGACATACCAGAGAGTCGCCAGAGCCGATTTAACCCCCGCTTGCACGGCTAACCCGCCAAAGCCCAACTCTGCCTCCCGATCGCCCACAGCAGTCCTGCAAGCGCTCAAAACCAACATTTCAACCTGCGGGCGGTACCATCCCATCTCCCGCAACTGATCCAAACGCAATTTAGTATCCCACAACTGAATAAAAGATTGGCTGGGATCTCCCGATCGAAATTCGGCATGAGTAGCCAAATGAATCATCCCAAAAGGGTGCTGCTGGCGCTGCGATTTCAAATTAGCCAGAGTGAAAGCTTGGTTCAAGAAAGACTTACCGGGCCACTCCTGGGGGGTAATTGTGGATACTTCTACCTCCACCGCAGGTAAAGGATTCATATCTGGAAATTGCGACGCGCCCATTGCCAAAACTTGAGTATTTTTGAAATTGGCGGGGGTGGTATCTGTCAAACTCAGACTAGGCATTGAGCCGACGCTGTAACGCTCTATCAGAAAGCCTTTGCCGTCGTGGAGGGCGGCCATCGGGACCGATCGCAACCCCATATCCGAGATAAAAGATAAATTCTGAATGCCTTTAGCTTGCAGCTCTGCTTCGAGCGGCGCTACCATCCACTGGTAGAGCTGCTGAGCCAAGGGTAAATAAGTTTTAGTATTGCGCTTTACCGGATTAGTGAGTTCGCTGCGAAATTTCCGAACAGCTTCCATTACCTGGGCGCGAGAGGTTCCTGAGATGCGCTTCCGCACCGGCACGCCTTCTGGGGTAATTACCATCAGTTCCAGTTCGTCAGAGCCTTGAATTTGCTGTTCTACGCGCAACAGGGGCGAACTGTTGTAAGGTCGATCGAGTCTAGAACCCTTGGGTACAAAGCTCATATAAACGAGAGCTGGTTTGATGCCTGTGGCTTTTTGGACTCTGCTAAGGGTATTTTGAGCATATTCTAGGGTGGCGATCGCATTTGTTGACGGCAAATTCAGGTAATCGACAAAATCGCCGGTAAACCTCTCCTCTACTGGAAAAATAACGTTGCTGAGGTTGGTTGCCGACAAGGAAGCACCAATATTTGGGGAGGCGGGGGGTGAATTGCGCTGTTGTAAGGAATTGGATATCCGGTTTTGCTGTTGCAAGCTGGGGGAAAATAAAGGATTTGTGTTCGGAGGCCCGCTGACGGAGAGCGCAGGAGCCTGAGCCGGTGCGTTTGACGGCGCGAGATTTATTGGCCCTGCAGCAGGCACAACAAATATCTGGTTGGGTGAAACTGCTGGAGGCGTTACTGTTGCTGGTGCAAGCGTTTGATTTTGAACTGTCGGTGCGATCGGCAGATTATTTGATACTGGTGCGGGATTTTGAACTGTCGGGGCGATCGGCAGATTATTTGATACTGGGGCTGGAGTCGGTGCTGGAATTGGTGCTGGAATTGGTGCTGGAATTGGTGCCGGAGTCGGTGCTGGAATTGGTGCCGGAGTCGGTGCTGGAGTCGGTGCTGGAATTGGTGCTGGAATTGGTGCTGG
>NZ_JBARVX010000556.1:0-3405 GCF_049646505.1 Microcoleus sp. | reverse complement strand
ATACCATCTTAGATGTTAAATTTAAAATTTTAGATGGCGGCATACAGACCCGGTAAACATTTGAAGTCGATCTCGAACCGCATTTTTTGACAACTCATCAGTATAAATTTTAACTTCTATGCAGAATACCCGAATTAACAGATTAATTGATGTTCTGGGCGAGCAATTCACGCGCTGGGCGAGCAATCCTTGGCGGCGGATTTCGCTTTTGCTAATTAGCTTGCTGTTCGGCACTTTTTTGGGAACAGCTATTTCGACGATCGCCGGACAATCCGCTGATTGGGATATTATCGCGGGCGCGCTGTTAGTATTGTTGACGGAGTTGGTGAGCCTGCTGGTTTATGGTTTCCCGCGGCTAAAAACCCGTTTTTTGTGGGTGGAAATGCTCAATGCTCTGAAAATTGGTGTGACTTACAATTTATTTGTGGAAGCTTTCAAGCTTGGCTCTTAAAAAGTTTTGAGTTGCAGGGGCGCTGCTTTTAAGCTCATCCCCACTGATAAATCCGGGGAATTTCGCGGGCGGGAAGTCGGCAAGCCAGTTGTCAGTTGTTAAAGCTTTTGCTGCTGGCTGCTATCTCGGCCAAGAGCAGCGCATCCCGCCAGATGGCCGTTTCTTGGTGAGTTTCCGCCCGATATTTTTAACAAGATGGATCGATCGAACTTAAATCCTGTAGAAATTTTAGAAGGATGGATAACTGGCGATCGCCCGCTAACCAACAAAAGCGCCCGCGAGTTAGAATTGCTGGCAGCTTGGGAACTTGCGGATGATGCCAGAGCCCGCGCTTTTAACATTACTCCTGACAATGCAGCCGATTTTGTCCGCCACAAAACCGATTTATTCTTTTCTCTGCTTTACGAACTGCATACTTTTCCGCTAAAGTCAACTGTTTTTCTCGAAACTTTGTGGAATCTTTGGCTGCCGCTGGCCATCCAATTATCGAAGGAAAAACAAAGTTTAAACCGTCCTCTAATTCAAGGGATTTTAGGAAGTCAAGGAACGGGGAAAACGACTTTATGCCAAGTTTTGAAGCTGATTTTGGGAAAACTCAAATATTCTACTGTCAGCATTTCTTTAGACGATCTTTACAAGACTTATGCCGATCGCCAACAACTCCAAAAAGCCGACCCGCGTCTAATTTGGCGCGGCCCTCCGGGAACTCACGATATTGACTTGGGAATCGCAGTTTTAGACAAGTTGCGCGGTTCTCCTGTGGGCGAATTAGCCGCAGTTGACAATCTAAAATCCGATGTCTTCCAAACCGATCTAATTAACAATATAATAGAAATTCCCCGATTTGACAAATCTGCCTGGGGTGGTGCGGGAGATAGAACTCAACCAGAAATTATTTGCGGTGCAGATATTGTACTGTTTGAAGGTTGGTTTGTCGGCGTGAATCCAGTCGCAGAGGCCGCATTGAACGAGTTTTTGGCGCAGCGGCCGTTTCCGATTTCTACAGAGGCTGACTGTCAGTTTGCGCGCGATATGAATGCGAAGCTGCACGACTATTTGGCGCTGTGGAACCGATTAGATCGGTTGATGGTTTTGTATCCGCGAGATTACCGCTTTTCTCAAGTGTGGCGCAATCAGGCGGAACGGGAAATGATGGCGGCGGGTAAGTCGGGAATGGGAGAGGACGAAATTAATCGGTTTGTGGAATATTTCTGGAAAGCGCTGCATCCTGAGTTATTTATTCAGTCGATGCTTTCGGGCGATCGGGTGGATTTGGTAATTGAAATTTTGGCCTCTCGGGCGATCGGAAAAATTGGTCGGGCGATCGACTTAAATTATGTCCGATCGATTGACAGCGATTAAAAGCCGGGCGGGTTTTTGAGATTGTCAATTATTATTGGCAAATCTTTTTGGTGAAGTGAACCCCTACCTTATTACGTGCAATCGACCCGACATGATATTACCATTCTGCCATCAATTGAGACGGCGGTTGAATTAACTGCCGGGTGTACCGCGTTCGATCGCCTTATCCACCAAATCGTCGGTAACATTGCCAGGTGTACCTGCGGGCTTAACTTCCTTAGCCATCGAACGAAAATCTTCGGGTTTGCTGCTTGAATCTGCCGGCTTTGCGACATCGCTAGCAGCGGGAATATCAAATTTAGGTTTAGTTGCAGCGGCGGCAGCTTTGGCACCTGCACTCGTGCGATCGACTTCACTAACGCTGAATTCTTTGGAAGCTTCGTAGTCTGCTGATACGTCAACCGCCTGCAACTTTTGTTCTCCAGCTTCCACATTTTCAGATATCTGCTGAGCGTCAAATGTTTGAGAGTTATTTGATTCTTTACTGACTTCAGACATAGCCGACTCCTTGCTACTTTTATTTAACAATTCACTTTCTCGATCGTCGCTTAATTGCCTTGCTTTTGCATCTGCCCGCAGATGTATCCCTGGCTTCTATCTTAAGGATGATTTCTGGGAGGGTAGCGGCTCGACATTACATTAATTTCCCCAAAAAATGCAACTTCAGGCCAGCTCCAAACCCTTACACAATCAGTTATGCCCCATTGTTCGATCTAAAATCGCAAATTGCAAATCGAAAATTGCATTACCTCTTGGGGATGGTGACTTCTACTTACAAATCTTGATATTTATATATTCTGGAACCCTTTTTAAGGAACTTATTTATGAACTCACCCGCCGAAACCAATTCTCACGCTACCTCCAAGGATACTCAAAACACGGTTAAGAAAATCAACGGGTTGGGTACAGATGAAAAACTGGCGCTCCTCTACTTTATTTATGAAAAAATGGGAGATTCAATTACGCCAGCCGCCCCCGCCGCCGCCGAACCCGAATTAGCTCCCGTGCTGCTAGACGATTTTTACAACCTTTCCAAGGACGAACAACTGAATATAATGCGAGCTATTGTCAACCGCGATGACACGCCTTATTCTCACGCTTACGGAGCTTTAACTGCTAACAATCAGTTGGTGGTTTGGTATGCTTGGGCTGTTGGTATGGGAGATAAAATTGTGGATATCCCCGAAGGATATGAGGCAACTGAGGCTGTCAATGGCGTGTTGGGTGAGATTGAAGCTTTGGATTTTGAACAGCAAATTTCGGTGCTGCGCGATGTAGCTAATAATATGGGCTACACCAATGTTAAACCAATTGATACTCAGGACAAAGTAGGAAAAACTTCTAGTCTTTAGTCGGCGGTTGACACCGCTGGGAGCATCTGGCGCTTGCAAAAAGTATTGTTTTAACGCCTGGGGAGCCGCCAGTTCGCTTGGTAACATACAGCGTTTCCGAGACGGATAAAATACCGTAGGGACTTAGGCTTTCGCCGTGTCCTTACGGGAATTTATCGCTCCGGGGCGTACTTCAGAAAGGTGGAATCTGCTCTATTTGCAAGCAATCTCTTGTTGAGATCGCGCTACAAATACAAAACA
>NZ_JBARVX010000555.1:0-3244 GCF_049646505.1 Microcoleus sp. | reverse complement strand
GAATCGGCTTGGAAACAAGTGTTGTTTAACCAGTTTCACGATATTTTGCCCGGTTCGGCGATCGCCCGAGTCTACGCGGATGCTAATCTAGCCTTTGCCGAGGTCGATCGCGCTTGCCGTCAAATTCTGCTACAATCTTTGGATGCGATCGCAGCTCAAATTTCTCTGCCGAATCCCCCGCAGCCGGACGCTCAACCGATTCTGATTTTTAATCCTCTCAATTGGTCGCGCTCTGAGGTTGTCAGTCTACCGCTTCCCGATTCTGCTGGTTTAGCTTGGCAAATTTACGATTTGTCGGGACAGAGGCTGGTTTCGCAGGTTGTTAAGGGCGATCGACCGCCATCGCAATTTATCATGTTATTTTGTGCAGAGGATGTTCCGGCGATCGGCTACCGCGTGTTTTGGCTGTGCCGCGAAGACTCTCAAACTGTGGGTAATGCGGGCGCGAGTCCAGCCACCGAAAACAAGACAGATTTATCGAGACTTACATACGGTATAGCACAAAAAAACGCACTTTGTCAAGAAACGCATTTTGCCGCCCCAGAAATGGTGTTAGAAAATGAACTTATTCTGGCAAAAATAGACCGAGAAACTGGCAATTTATCCAGCATTTGGGATAAAGTCAACCATAGAGAAGTGTTGAATGCAGCCGGAGGCAATCAACTGCAAGCCTTTCAAGATAGCGGTCAATATTGGGATGCTTGGAACATCGATCCGAATTATCAAAAACATCAATTACCCGCGCCCATACTCAAAGAGATTTCTTGGGTAGATAGGGGAGAATTGCGGCAGAGTTTGCGGGTTGTTCTGCACATTGGCAAATCCGAGTTTCGCCAAGATTACACGCTAGAAAAAGGTTCGCCGCTGCTGAAAATTAAGACTGTTGCAGATTGGCAAGAAACTCACGTTTTGGTTAAAGCAGCTTTTGGGTTAAATGTAGAAGCAGATTTTGTAACTTGCGAAATTCCCGGCGGGGCGATCGCCCGCACAACTAAGCCGCAAACAGCAGCCGAAAAAGCCAAATGGGAAGTACCGATTTTCCGCTGGACTGATATCAGCAATGACGGTTTTGGAGTTAGTTTGCTCAACGATTGTAAATACGGTTGCGACATTCAACCAAATCAAATCCGGCTGACTTTGCTCCGGGGTTCGACTTGGCCGGACGAACAAGCAGATCGAGGAGTTTCGGAATTTACTTGTGCAGTCTATCCCCACGCTGGAAATTGGCAAGATGCAGGTACTGTTCGACAGGGTTGCGAGTTGAATTTGCCGCTGCTAGTAAAGGTATTCCCGCAGTTAGAGGAAAACCGAAACAAGAGTTTACCCGCAGTTGGCAAGTTTTTGGATTTGTCGGCAAAAAACTTAGTATTGATGGCATTCAAACAGTCGGAAGATGATGCTAATGTTTGGATTTTGCGGTGTTGCGAATCCGAGGGGAAACAGGCTGTGCTAGAATTGGATAGCGATTTAGAATTAGAGATTGTAGAGCCAGTTGATTTGCTAGAAAGACCTGTCAATTTGTCGGAAAAGTTGTCTGCTGAACGGTTCAAAATACAATCTTGGAAAATAGCTAGTTTTGCTGTTGTGCGTACCAACCCGATTTAAAAATTTTCTAGATTAAACATCTCCCATAACTTTTGTGATATCAATTGCGGTTGCACTCCTCATGATGTTAACTGTTAACTGTTAACTGTTAACTGTTAACTCGATTTTATTATTCCGATGCAACCGGAAACGATATGAATTGTAAAAATCATTCATGAATTGCCCTCTAATTTATCACCTGACGATGCAGCCGGAAACAATATGAAACAGACATCCTGCCCGCGCTTGAGAGTATTTTCGGGAGATATCTATTAAACAAGATTGTTTTCCCAAGCTTTCCTATTGCGTCCAATCAGTCCGTAAGTTAAGAAAACAGGCATTTGATAATCAAGGTTTTTTTAACACCGCGCGATCGCCCACCAAAAACAAACACAAAATGCTTCCAAATCATCTGCGTGCATCTGCGTGCATCCGCCACACATCTGCGGTTTCGCTATTCAATCAAAAATTCATCAAAAAAATGGGTTTGAAACCCCGTCCTTTTAGGACGGCTTTACATTAATTTAAATCCCCTTGCGGGGGAGGGGGGTATGGTTGCCCCTCTATGGAGATATGGTTGTCTCCGAGTCCCTTTCGGGTAATGTTAGCTTGTCGGTCAAGGTTTGGCGTGCTTTTTAGACTTGCAGCACTGTTTCTGTTACCTTAAAACTGTTTAACTGCAAATGACAGAGCAAGGGACTAGCTTCGCATCCACAAGGTGTCGTGACTCAAAAAACGTAGTCAGTTAAGACTTGGGCCCGTCAGGACGGCTTTTGAGATTTCTCTTTCAAGCCTCACGCCGTCAGGGCTGAGGTTCCTGACGCAATATTGATACCAGATTAGAGATTAAATTAAATTGTATACTTCAATTCACTATTCTCCTCAAACATAACAGGCAACCTGCCTAGTGCAAGGGTTTATCCCCAAAGCCACCGCCAAAGCTGACCCGAAAATTGCCCCGGCCGCCCGGTTCATCCGCAGCCCCGGCAAATATCCCAAACCGCATCCCAAGTAAGTCAGCCCCAATATTTAGATATTTGAGTGTTATCATAGATACTTAAAACCCTTGATTGTCGGTTTTTTCCCTTGTCGGGGATGCTACAAGTACAGAGGCGGCAATTGCAGCTCAACCTGCTAGTACCGCAGCTAACGGGAAATATCGCCGACAGGCAATCTACCAACTACAAACAGAGGATTTGGATTGGGAAGCGACAACCAGCGCGCTGGACAAGCTGTAATTTTGTTACAACTTGTAACTTTTTTCAAACAACAGGTTTAATTTAGTTTCACAAGAAAGTTAAATTCCAGAAAGTAAAATTAATTACAGTCGAGTTAAGCTAAAAGTGTTTGCTAAAAAAAGTCATTCAAGCAACCCAGAAACCAACAATTCTCACTTGACAGGCACCGGCGGCGAATTCGCGGCAGCAAAAGTTTCGTCCGGCCAACAAGTCGAACAGAATTGGTATCGTACTCTCTACGACAATTTTCCGGGTATTTACTTTGTTCTAGACGCTTTGGGAAGAGTTTTTTCGATCAATCAATTCGGTGAGTCTCGCCTCGCCTACAGGTCGCAGGAATTAATTTCTCATTCAATTTTTAACATATTTTACTGTCAAGATCAAGGGAAAATGCAGGCGGAATTTGCTTGGTTGACACAGGC
>NZ_JBARVX010000554.1:0-5228 GCF_049646505.1 Microcoleus sp. | reverse complement strand
AATTAGCCCCCCCTTGGTAAGGGGGGGTTGGGGGGGTATGGGAATTCGCCCCCCCTTGTAGGGGCGGTGGATGGTGCGTGCCCGCCCCGGCTGGGGTACCTGTATAGGCGTAACTGCTCCAATTAATGTAAGCTTTTGCTAAATCGCCGTCGCCCGTCCAGTTTTGAGCTTCAATTATCCCTTGAAGTCCCGCGCCGTAAGCCCCCGGTTTTGAACCAAATACTCGAAATTGCGATCGCACTTCTGCATCTTCTCGACTCAAACCCGCCGCTTTCCAATCCAAAATCTCTTGCTTAACTTGCGCTGCTAAAGGATTATCTTCTGCAGGTTCTTCTAAATTTGCCACAGCTTTTACCGCACTGTCAAACAAATCAATTAAATTAAAAAAAGCATCGCGGAAAAACCCAGAAATTCGCAAAGTAACATCAACGCGCGGCCGCCCTAAAACAGAAATTGGCAAGATTTCAAAATCTACAACCCGGCGCGAAGGCCCATCCCAAATTGGCTGAACTCCCAGCAATGCTAGTGCTTCTGCAATGTCGTCTCCCCCCGTCCGCATGGTGGATGTTCCCCACACTGACAAACCCAAAGTTTTCGGATATTCGCCGTTTTCTTGAGTGTATCTTTCGATTAAAGTTTCCGCAGCAACTCGACCAACTCTCCAAGCGGTTTCTGTCGGTATGGCGCGGATATCTACTGAGTAAAAATTGCGACCGGTGGGCAATACATCGGGTCTGCCGCGGGTGGGCGCGCCGGATGCGCCGCTGGGGATGTGCCGCCCATCTAGTCCGCGCAATAAGTTAGTAATTTCTTGGTTTGTTTGGATGAGTGATGGCAAAAGATAGTTTTCTATCCAATCTAATTCTTGTTGTGTATCTTCTCCGATTGGGAAATTTGTAACTGCGGGTGGACGCGGATGGACGCGGATATTTTTTATTAAGTTATCGACTAATTCGGCGGCTTTTTCTTCTAATTCGGCTGTTAAGTCGCCGGCGGTGGTTAAGGGATCGAAGTCGTAATTTAAGTCTTGGGCGAGGGCGCGGGTTAAGCCGGCGCGATTTGTGCTAGGATGGCGGGCGATCGCAATTATCAAATCTCTCAACTGTCGCCCTTGGGGGCACTGCCCAAAAATGTGCAATCCGTCGCGAATTTGGGATTCTTTTAGTTCGCAAAGATAGCCGTCGGTACGGGTGATAAATTCGGTAAATTCGGATTTATTTAGCTGGATTCCTAAGTCTTTATCTAAGTTTTCCTGGTTGGTGAGGGCTACAATGCGATCGCGAATCATCGGTAATCGAGACGGATCTAAGCTTTGGGCTTCGCAATATTCGTCGATTAAGGCTTCTAATTGCTGCAAGGGCCCGTAAAGTTCGGCGCGAGTCATCGGCGGGGTCAGGTGGTCGATTATCACGGCTTGCGATCGTCTTTTTGCCTGGGAACCTTCCCCCGGATCGTTGACAATGAAGGGATAAAAATTCGGCATCGCGCCTAATGCTACTTCTGGATAACATTTGTTAGATAGTGCAATACTTTTACCTGGAAGCCATTCTAAATTGCCGTGTTTTCCCGCATGAATTATCGCATCAATTCCTAATTTTTCTCGCAGCCAGTAATAGTAAGCTAGATAATTGTGGGTAGGTTCCAAATCTGGGGCGTGATAGTTTAACGCGGGGTCAATTTCGTATCCGCGCGATGGTTGAATTCCCACAAATACATTGCCGAATTGAATTCCGGGAATCGGGAAAGACGTATTGTTACTTATAAAATCTTGTGCATAGCTTCCGGGAAGCCCCCATCTTTTACAAATTCCCTCCTGTACTTCCGGCGGTAAAGTAGCAAAGTATTTCTGATATTCTGCTAAATCCAAAGATTGACGAACCGGCTGTAATTCGCGTCCTTCCGGGTCATTTGTCACGCCAGAAGTCAGGAGTTCAATTAACTCGTTGCCGCTAGCGGGGATGTTTTCAACTAGATAACCGGCTTGCTGCATGGCTTTGAGGATTTCGACACAGCTAGCGGGCGTATCTAAGCCGACTCCGTTGGCTAATCTGGCGTTGCGGGTGGGATAATTTGCGAGAATAATGGCGATGCGTCTGTTGGCGGCTGGGGTTTGTTTCATTTTCACCCAATTCGCGGTTAAATCTGCTACAAATGAAATGCGATCGCCCGCTGCGACATAGCCTACCACATCTGTTTCTAATTCATCGTTCCAAGTCTGTACAGCTTTAAAAGAAACGGCCCTAGTAATGATTTTTCCGTCTACTTCGGGCAATGCTACATTCATCGCCACATCGCGGGGGGAAAGTCCCTGTAATTGTGTTTCCCACTGTTCCAAACCGCCGCCGCTGAAGATTGCTTGCAATACTGGAACATCTAAGGATTTTAAACTATTTTGTTCGGGTTCTTGGCTGCTGAAACCGGAGACAGCAAAACTGGTTGTGTTGAGCAATAATTGAATTGGTTCGGAGTCTTTGGGTTGAAAATAGTCTAGCAATTCTATTTGTAAATCTGGCTCCCGCAAAGAAGATACAAAGACAGGAACAGGTACTAAGTTTCGCTCTGCTAGAGCTTGACAAAGTGCGTCAATTGGTGCTAAATTTCCTGACAAGTAATGAGCGCGATAAAATAAAATTCCGACCGTAGGGGCGGTGCCCCCGTGCCCGCCCTCCCCGTGTTCTTTAGAGTCTGTTTCCCAACCCGGAGACCCCCCCCAGCCCCCCTTATTAAGGGGGGAGCCGGAAGCACTCAAAGTCCCCCTTAATAAAGGGGATTTAGGGGGTTCTGCATCTGGTGTCAAAGTCCCCCTTAATAAGGGGGATTTAGGGGGTTCTGCATCTGGTTGTAAAATCTCTAAACACGCTTCACCGCCTCCCTGCCAATCGTAAAGTCCGACGCGGGAAACTATTTGAGGAAAAGGCGGATTGTAAGCAGTTTTCAAACAAGTATCGGCGGTGAATTTGAGGGCGTTAACAAAATTTTGGACTCCGCCTTCGGTGAAGTAGCGCCACAGTCTATCGACTGCTGACAGCGATACATTGGAATGGCTGATTAAATCGGGATCGGGACTGTTTTCACCGGGCATCACAATCAATGCTGCATTAGTTTTCTGCGCCGTTTCCCGCAGAATTTCTAATCCGTAAGACCAATAGGAACGCCCGCCTAACAATCTGAGAATTATGACTTCAGCTTGTTCTAAAATTTCCTCGGCGTAAGTATCAATGGTTAATTGTTGCTGCAATTGAAGCAAGTTTACGGCGCGAATTTTGGGAAATTCTGCCGGCATCTTGGAGGAGGCGGCCGCGAGTGTTTGAATGTCGGTGTCAGCAGCACTAATAAATACGATTGGTGCTGGGGTTTGCTGAATAAAAATTACTCCTTCGGCTTGAGGGTTCCAACCTCCGGGTGTGGCTGCTATTTTGTGCATTAATTTTATCCTCTATATTGCAAATCCAACAAATATTTGTAAAAAGGAAGGAATTCATAATATTATCAAGAAAACTCCCCCTATCATGATAGCAGCACCTAACAATCTTTGCTGAATATCTTTTTCCTTAAATATGAAATGACCGAAAAGTACGCCCATTAATACGCTGGTGCGCTTCAGGGCGATTACTTGCACCACTAAGGTCATTGTCAAGGCTTGCATCTGAAAAATGACTCCTAAAGTATTGAAAAATCCCATTGTGGCTAGCATCGGTAAATCCCGCGCGATTTTGCGGGCGGGGTTGGGGGTTTTGTAGAGTAAAATTGGCAGTAAAATAACGCTCATTGAGGTAAATAAGGCGAACAACCAAACAATCGGCGAAGAATTTTGCACGCCGATTTTGTCAAAATTTGCAGTAATACTCCAGAGAAAGGCTACTATTAACATCAATTTCGGTCCCGGTTGGCGCAGGAGTGCTTTGAATGGTGCTAAGTATCCTTGAGATTTTTCTTTGATGTTTAATAGATAAGAACCTGTGACTATCAGAAAAATTCCCATACAGTCAAACAAGTTGGGATATTCGCCGACAATTAACGGTGAAGTTAGCAGCATGAATAAGGGTGTCAAAGCTACTAGGGGAACTGTCAGGGATAAATCCGAAAGTTTGATGGCTTTAATGTAGAGGATAGCGGTAATAGCGTTGAGGCTACCTCCGACGGACAGGGCCATCCAAAATTGCAGGTTTAATGGAGGGATTCCCGCGAAAAAGACAAGGGGAATTAAAAAAACTGCTGAAAAAAATGCGAGGGACCAAGCTACGACATATTCGTCGTTTTTTTTCAGGTTTTGCTTGCCAAAAACATCTTTTACTGCTTCAAAAAAAGCAGTCAAAATTCCAAAAATTAACCAAATCAACCTAAGTACGCGCTCCTGACTCGATCGTCCTTTAGCAAATCTGATGCTAAGCCTGTCAGAGTCATGTTACCAGCTTCTAGTACATAACCCCGATCGGCAATTTGCAGTGCTAAATTAGCGTTTTGTTCTACCAATAAAATTGTAACGCCCGTGGAGCGCAGGTTTTGAATAATTGTGAAAATTTCTTTGACGATCGCCGGTGCTAAGCCTAAACTGGGTTCGTCTAATAATAGCAGTTTCGGGCGCGACATCAGAGCACGGGCGATCGCCAGCATTTGCTGTTCCCCGCCGCTGAGGGTTCCAGCCAGTTGAGTGCGCCTTTCTGCTAAGCGCGGAAATATCTCGAATTGGCGGGCTAAATCGGCTTTGACGGCCGCCGAGTCCGATCGAATATAAGCCCCCAATTCCAAGTTACCTAACACCGTCTGCTGCGCTAAAACCCGCCTTCCTTCTGGGCTGTGGGCGATTCCCAATTTCACAACTTCGTGGGCTTGGCGGCGGCTGATATCGCGGCCGTTATAAATAATTTGTCCTTGGCGCAAATTAACTATTTTGGAAATAGCCCTGAGTGCGGTACTTTTTCCCGCACCGTTAGCACCGATGAGGCTGACAACTTCGCCTGAATTAATTGTCAGATCAATATTTTGCAGGGCTTGAATTCCGCCGTAATTTACACAGAGATTCTTGAGTTCTAAGAGGATATTTTCGGTAGTTTTTGGTGGGGTTAGGTGCATTTTTTGTAACTTGATTTGTTGATAATCTTACTCGTTCTTACTCGTTCCCAGGCTCTGCCTGGTAACGCAGATCCGGAGGCTCTGCCTCGATTTTCCCTGTTACTAAACGACGAGGCAGAGCCTCTAGATATCGGTTTCCAGGCAGAGCCTGGGAA
>NZ_JBARVX010000553.1:0-17460 GCF_049646505.1 Microcoleus sp. | reverse complement strand
TGAGTTTTTCTGAGGAAACGGTTTCCATTGCATAGGTATTACCTTGAGCATCGGCAAAATCTACTAGATAAGCGCGATCGTCAAAGCTCATCAGAATAGTGCCAACTTGTCCGGGTCGGAGCAAAATAGGCTGAGAAGTTGTTTTATGAATTGCTTGAATTTCTTCGATCAAGGCAACAACATCATACTCGTGTAATGTCATTCTAACTTGCCTCAGCAAACAGTAAAGGCGTGTAAAATACGTCTTCTTTGAGGCATTCCGCAGCGAAAGCAAACACAGCTTGGATAGATTCAGGATTAAGCGTTGGGTAGTTTTCTAGAACTTGTTGCTGAGTCCAACCTTCGGAAAATAACCCTAGAATAAACTCCACAGATATTCGTGTTCCCTTAATTACAGGCTTACCAAGCAGAATTTTAGGATTTGAATGAATGTATGCTTTCCAGTTCATAGCCAGTTCGCCTCTATGGAATTTTTATTAGCTTTTTTTTAACCGCAGATTAACGCAGATATGAGAATGACTACCACTATTTTACCATAAACAAAACCCGCAAGATGCGGGTTTCATTTTAATAATTGCTAATTAACTAATTACTACATCACAACTGCACTAATCAAAGTTTGCACATTTTGTACAACAGCAGCAGTAAAATTGTGAGTCGCCGGCAAACTATCAACCACGATTCCAGCGCACAATAGCATCAGGTACAGAATAGAGTATTTGAAGAGCGATCGCGCAACGTTCTTATCCTCTGGAGTCTGCAACAGCAACCAAGCCTTTTGAGCAAAAATAGCACCGAGGAAAATCGCAGTACCCGCATACACCGGGCCGGCTAAATTCAGCGGATAGACTAGCAGCAAAGTTGCAGGAAGCATCAATAAAGTGTAAATCCAAATTTGGCGGGCTGTTTCTTCGTCGCCCTCAATTACCGGCAACATCGGTACTCCTACTCCCTCGTATTCATCGCGAATCATCATTGCTAAAGCCCAAAAATGCGGCGGTGTCCACAGGAATATAATCCCAAATAGCAGCCACGCACCCCAACTCAAATCTCCTGTCACCGCAGCCCACCCAACTAAAGGAGGAATCGCCCCTGCAGCACCGCCGATGACGATGTTTTGCACGCTGTGGCGCTTCAGCCAGTGGGTGTAAATTAAGACGTAGAAAACTATGCCAGACATCGCTAGCAAAGCTGCTAATAAGTTGGCGACAACTGTTAGTAATGTAAAGGATATTGTCGCTAGGACGATCGCAAATATCAAAGCATCCCGCTTCTTGACTCGCCCCGAAGGAATCGGCCGCCACCGGGTGCGCTCCATGATATAGTCGATGTCGCTGTCGTAGATGCAATTAATCGTATTCGCCGACGCGGAAGCCAAAGCGCCTCCGGTAATAGTTGATACCAGCAATAGCGGGTCTACTTCTCCCTTCGCAGCCATCCACATTCCTGCTGATGTTGTAATTAACAGCAGCAATATAATTCTCGGTTTTGTGAGTTGGTAGTAACTTTTTGCGACTTGCGAAAAGTTTTCGTGGAGGCGGGGACTATTGTTTGTAAGAACTTCTTGCATTGTGATTAATTGTTAGTTGTTAGTTGTTAATTGTCAGTTGTCATTGGTTCCTAGGGGCGGGTTTTACGAGAGATATTTGCTATAGGTAAAACGATTAATCAACCCGCCCATCTTAGTCTCGCGTTGCGCGGACTTTGTTTGTGTAGTTGCGGTTTCAACCGCCGATTAATCAACCAGCCCATTTCAAGCTGATAAAACCCGATCGCGCCACGCTAAAATGCTAAAAGCTACCAAGGTTCCCAGCAAGGCTGCACCGACTGCTTGGTGCGCGACTGTCAGCGGTTCTACCTGAAGGTGCAGCCGGAAAGTTGCCAATCCCAAAACTAATTGAGCAATCAGACAAACACTCGCCCAATTTCCTAATTTTCGCAAGTTTGAATTCAGTGCAGGCTGCCGCCAAGCCATGACTGCTACAGCTAAAGTCGCGGCCGTAGCTGGTACGATACCGGCGATGTGGCTGTTCATTACCGAACACAATTCTGACGATCCCAAACATTGATGCAGCGCCCATCTAGAGCCGACTAATGCTCCTAGCAGGCTTTGCAGGTAAACTAACAGTGCCGCGATCGAACTTACCCATGCTAATTTGCCTGTATTGCCTGTAGCTTCGTAGGGTGTCAGCATAAAACCGATCGCCAGCAGGCTGCAAAAAAACAGTAAAGCGGTTCCCAAATGAGCGGTAACGATGTCAAATCTGAGCAGTTGCGTTACAGTCAAGCCGCCCAATACGCCTTGAAAAACTATTAAAAATACTGCCCCGGCGCTGGCTGGCGGCAGCCATTTCGGCAGTCGGCTGCGGTAGAACACAGAGAGTCCTAAAAGGGCGATCGCGCTTAAGCCAATTGCTGCTGCGTCCAATCGGTGAAACCACTCTAGAAATACCTGCAAATTCATCTGTGCTGCGGGTATTAATTGACCGTAGCACAGCGGCCAGTCCGGGCAAGCGAGCCCCGCATTCATCACGCGCGTGGCGCTGCCTACAGCCATCAACAGCCAGGTTGCGATCGCCATTTTCCACACTAGGCCGCGGATAATATCTTTTGGCTGCCACTGGACTTTTGCTGCGTTTGGCTTATTTAAAACTGAATTTGCCATGAACTTTTCCTTAGCCTTTGCTATCGATCGAGCTTAATTAAATATTGCGGTTTTGTTTTGGCCCAGCTTAGCCGAGCTTAACACTCTTTTTCTCTGACCACCTGTCATATTTACTACCTTAGCGACTCTTTTCTCCAATTAGTTTGTCTTTAGATATTTTTCAACTTTCCTGTTTATATTACAAAAGATTGCAGGATTTTTGCTAAACTTCAAAAAACTTTAATCTTTTACCTCGCTCCTCGATCGCTGACAACTCCCCCGCTGTCTGAGTTGTGCAGAAAAATAAAGATATAATTAAGAAAAACACAAGATGAAATAATTGTGATAAAACCAGTTGAAAAGTGTTTGCAAAAAACTAAACAGCATAAAAAAATTATAAAATATCAGTTGTATCCTGCTTTCTGCCTTCTTGCTGAGCGTTTGAATCTAAAACCTAAAATATAACACTGTGCAGCCATGTCCCAAAAAAACGAAACCGCTGTTTTAGCATTATCGCTCCTAATTACGATCGGACTAGCCGGCACAGGTATTTGGTGGCTGACAAGCCGCGGCGGCATCAATCTCGGAGGTTCATCATCCCAAAATCCGACAGTTTCCAAGTCCCAGACGGGCAATTCCGCGCAGTCAGAGCAAGCAATTGGGCAGCGTCTGAGTGCCGGACAAAAACTGTTGATTTCCGATCGAGCAACCACAACCAAACAAGCAGCAATACAGGCGATCGCATCTGGAAACTATAACGCAGCTATTTCCGATTTGCAAGCTTCGCTCAAAACCAATCGCAACGATCCAGAAGCACTAATTTACCTCAACAACGCCCGCACCGGCGATCGAAAATCCTACACAATTGCCGCAGCGGTTCCCATTGGTGCCGATATCAATGCCGCTCAAGAAATTCTGCGGGGAGTCGCTCAAGCTCAAAATGAAATCAACCAAAGCGGCGGCATTAACGGTACTCCATTAAAAGTGCTAATTGCTAACGACGACAACAACCCAGAAATTGCTTCGCAAATTGCCAGCGCCTTGGCAAACAACTCGGAAATTTTAGGAGTAATCGGACATTTTGGTTCCGACACCACCCTAGCAGCCAGCAAGATTTACCAGCAAAATCAATTAGTAGCAATTTCTCCGACAAGCACGTCAGTCCAGCTTTCAGGAATTGGTAGCGATATATTTCGGACAGTACCGAGCGATAGGTTTGCAGCTAATGCTCTTTCCCGCTATATGCTGACTAAATTGCAAAAGCAAAAAGCGGTGATATTTTTTAATTCTGCCAGCAGTTACAGCAAATCTTTAAAAGATGAATTTACGACTGCAGTTTACGGAGATGGCGGACAAATAGTATCGGAATTTGACTTGGCTAAGGGCAATTTTAATGCTGCCGATAGTGTTAAAAGCGCGATCGCCCAAGGAGCAGAAGCGATCGTATTAGCAGCCGATACAGCCACGCTAGACAAAGCTTTGCAAGTAGTGCAAGTAAACGCCCAACGCCTGCCATTACTAGCAGGAGACAGCGTTTATACTGCTAAAACACTGCAAGTCGGCGGCGCGGAAGCCACAGGTATGGTGCTGGCTGTTCCTTGGCATATTCTAGCAGATCCGCAGTCAAATTTTCCCCAAACATCCAAACAACTTTGGAATGCAGAAGTGAGTTGGCGCACGGCTTTAGCCTACGATGCGACAAAAGCATTAATTGTCGGTTTAGAGCGCGATCCGACTCGTACAGGCATTCAACAAGCCTTATCAGCATCAGATTTTTCGGCAACAGGAGCATCGGGCCCGATTCGATTTTTACCTTCGGGCGATCGCAATCGAGCCGTTCAGTTAGTAATTGTCAAACCCGGAAATCGCAGCAGTTACGGTTACGATTTTGTGCCGCTACCCGCTTTGTAAATTTTATTGAAAAAGGCATAAAATACCTATTTCAAAAATCAAAAATCCTCTTGAAAATATCTGCGTTTATCTACCTTATACCAATTTAATAAATACTTGCTATATATGAAGTTCTAGCCCCCCCTTAATACGGGGGGGTTGGGGGGGTTCTATCTAGCACTTATTTTGCAAAATGGTATTACATCTGCGGTTGACTTATCAATCTAAAAATTGTGCGATAAATCTAGCGAATTGTATCTAAACTTGCGAAACCCCGATCGCTCTAACCGATCTGTTTCTCTCAAAAACAGCCCTCGGTTTCAAAGCAATTCTCAACAACAGCCACAGCGATCGCCATTCTCCGGGAGTTTCCTGCCGCTTCCACTGGCCGGGGCGACAGTACAGCATTTCGATCAAACAGCGGCGCTGACTAACACTCAGGCGATCGAAGGCAATTCGCACAGTCGGAAATTCCGCAACAGTGCACCCAGCAGCATCCCGAAAACTCGACTCCAACCGAGATTTATCGCCAATCAACTCAATCTTAGCCACAGGAATAAAACATTTCTCTTCCATAATTTCCAGAGTCACCGACTCGCAATCAATCAAAAATGCTCTCAAACTAGCCTCAGTGTCCAACTTTAGAACAGGCGGCGCCAGCCAATTTCTCGCTTTAACTGCTGTGGGAGCGATCGCTCTTATTTTACCCTGCGATAAACTTGTCTGAACGGCATATTTGGGGAGCATTTCTGCTGCGGTAAAACTCTCATTACCTTCTTTACCTTTCACCGCAAAACTCGGTCGCTTTGTCAGAGCAACTTCAGCGCCACTTTCCGAAATTACAGTAGTTATTCCCCACAAAGTTTCACCGCCCACATTCAATTGTACAACCCTCCGCAAATTGAACCATTCATAAATATCCGGCTTAGGAATATCCACCAAAATCAGCAGCGCTATCCCCAGCATCAACAGGTTATAAACGCTCCAAATCCAGCCCAAACTCGCGCCTTTGAACAAATCAGCAGTTTCCGATACAGTCTGTAAGCTGCCGAAGTTTTTAACTAAATGAATGTTTAAATTGTGCCACAAACTGAATGCTGTGGCGGCGAACAAAACAATCAAAGGCCATCCCAACTTCCAGTTAAAACTAAAGCGATCGCTCGCTATTCCCTTCGGTGTCACCTTAAACCCTTTATCAAAAGGATTGAGCATGGCACTCACCACCGTTACTGCTAAAGGAATACACTGAACAAACGAGTATACATCCGAAAGCAAAGCCGATCGCGATCTGCGGTTCAGCCAAGAAAACACCGTAACTTGCACCAAATAGTAAGGTAGGAAAAAATACAGCAATTCCCGCGCATTTGTCCGCAAAGGAATTATACCCAAAAACGAATAAGCTAAAGGCATCAACAGAAACAAAACCCTGGTTAAACTGGTAAACCAGTGCAGCAATCCTTCTAGATGAGACAGCCTTTGTACGAATCTGAGTCCGCGAATTGTTAAAGGATTGGAATTAATAAAAAATGCCTGAAGCGTACCTCGCGCCCAGCGCACCCTTTGGGTTAGATGAGCCTCTATATTTTCAGCCGCCAAACCAGCGCTCAATTTTTCATCTAAATAAACTAAGCGATAGCCGCTTGCTGAGAGCCGAATTCCGGTAAAGTAATCTTCGCAGACTGAATCTGTGACAAAGCCTCCCACCGCTTGTAGGGCGCTGCGCCTCACCACAAAAGATGTACCGCAACAAATCACGCTGTCGGCGCTGTCTTTGATTATTTCAATTTGCCTGTAAAATACTTCTTCTTCCGGGGCCAGCACGTTTTCTAAACCTAAGTTGCGGGCGATGGGATCGTGGTTGTAAAAGCTTTGCGGTGTTTGAACGAGGGCGATTTCGGGATTCTGAAAAAAGCCTGCTGTTCGGGTTAAAAAGTTTTTAGTGGGGATAAAGTCGGCATCGAAAACAACAATTAATTCTCCATCTGTTAGGGATGTGGCGTGATTGATGTTTCCTGCTTTGGCGTGCAGATTATCGGGTCTGGTTATATACTCGCATCCCAGTTTTTTTGCCAGCAATTTGATTTCGGGGCGCTTGGTATCGTCGAGCAAATATACTTTTTTGTTGGGATAATCTAAAGCTTGACAGCCGATGACTGTGCGCCGCAAAATAAAAATTGGTTCGTTGTAAGTTGGAATCAAAATATCGACTGTTGGGGCAAATTTCCCCTCTGCAACTGCAACGGCCATGCGATCGGCTTCTCGGCACCTATCTTTGACTCTCAGCATTAAATACAGTTGAATGCTGCTGGTGAAAACCATTAACATTTCTAGGAAAAACAGCCCTAAACTAAATATACCGTTGAGGGGGTCGCTTAAATTTAGGGTGGCTAGCGATCGCCACAAAACGTAGCGAATTGTTAAAGCCAAAACTATTGCAACTACCACAGCCCGCGATCGTTTCTGCGGTTGAGGCGAAATTTTCATTGCAGCTAAAGCGGCCGAGACGAGCACGATAGTAGGCACTAACAAATACATCTTGCTCGCAGCGGGGACTTGCAGCCACACAGGCGGGTTTTGCTGCCAAGTGTCGATTGTGGCAAAAATGCCGCTGACCGTGCCTTCACGGGCAAACCAGGCTCCGGCGATCGCGCCTGCGAAAGCCACCGCCCCCAAAACGACTAGGGTTGCCGCCGGCATTCGCGAAATCCGCCAAAAGCGGTGTTTCAAGTCTTGAAGGTCAAATCTTGAAGTTGTCATATAATGTAAAATTCCCGATCGTGCCTGCAAAAGTCACGGTTTTCTGCTGTCCACTTCTTAATCCCGTTGAAAATGCTGACACACCCCACTTAACTATAATTTACATTTTTTAACATTCTGACAATTTAATGATAATTCACTGGCCCGCTGGTGGCAAACTGCTCGGCAAGTCCAATCCTGGCCAAGTATAGCAACAGATCCTTTAGATTGTGGGCGATCGAACAACTGCAATAAAATTCATTTCTAGTCGTAGGGTGCGGATACATGAAAAATTTCTAATATAATGTCCGGTCGATTACCATAAAAAACGGTACTGCGAACCAATCTTATCGTTGTCAATCGACAATCCCATAGCGACGCACCTGGAATATTGAAGATATGCTCTAAACAAACCCAGCACTTCTTTTGTCAGACAATCTTGTAATATCAAATCCTCTCTTCATCGGAATGATTCAGATATATATTCTCGGACTCTGTGTACTCTGTGTTCTCTGCGGTTAAATCATTCCGATGCAACCGGAAACGATATAATACCAATTTTCAAAATTATCAAGTCTACAAATCAAACAGGATTGCTATATCAAACTATAGCAATCCTGCGGGTTTAACAATTACACGAACTTCACATCTAACTCAAGGTAGATTAATTTTATATTAATTTTTAAAATTACCGCGATCGCAGCATAAAAACCCAACCGTGAAAAAACTAATCAGAAATTTCTAACTGCGAGATTGCATACCGGGCGACAGTCAAACCAACTCTCGCCTGTTCTATTTCCGACAATTGCGCCCAAGGTCTTTTAGTCTCCACAACCGCTTCCACCCCGGACGGATCGCCCTCTCGCATGGCATAAGCCAAAGGACGCGCCAACACCTGCAAATCTTCCTCAGCCCACTGAGGCAAAATATTTAACACGCACTCTACCATTTGGTCGGCTAAAGATTGATATTTAACAGTAGCATTTTGGACGCCTTGAGCGATGCGGGTCAAAAAATCTTCAGGAACGCCAGCAAATTTCTCGCCCAAAGACTTTTGCAGGGCGCTAGAGAGCCAAACTTTTTCTAATTGCGCGAATAAAACTCCCGACTTCTGGGCAATATCGCTGTCGCTGAAAGAATCAGACAGTGAAAATTCCTGCTCTAAATCCGCCAAATAAGATTCTGATTCAAGCTGTGCCGGATTCCACGGATAAGCAACATCAGTCTGAACAATTGTGGCGAGCAGTTCCATTTCGGCCCTCGATCGCGAGTCGCGAAAATATTGAGAATCGGGAGATTGGGTAGCCATGATGTAATACCTAAGTGCTTCAAGGAAAATACAGAAGGTGGACTTTGCTAAGTGAGAGTTGCGAGCGGCCTGCGGCGAGTAACTCTTTTAACTTCAGACTTGCGACTTAACGCCCAGAAGTTTGCTGTTTCCATCGCCTTCATTAGCTACACCCGCACCTTAATTGGTTCCGCAATCAGTCTCACTGTAGCCCGAAGTTTTTGGAACCTCAATAGTGAACTCAAAAATCTGACCTTGAGAACTGCCAAATTTTAGCTGAGTGCCCGATTGCAACAGCAGTTCTTGGTGGTGAACTCTCACCCATCCCTCAGAACCCAAAACTAAAGTCCCGTAACGAGAAAAATCGCGCAAAAAGTAGCTAGGTTCTTCCCGGCTATCTCCGATAGTGTTGCGGCAGAAAATCTCGGCGTGTTTCTGAGAAACCCACTGTTCTCGAATCACTACGTCGTTTTCTTCCCAGCGTCCGACTCGAACCATCCCGGTGCGAATCGGCCAAACCTGATTGCTCGATTCGGTGGATTTGACATTTGGTCGATCGCGCCCCCGCAAGTAAGCACAAGAAGGCAAGCGTCCCAGCCAAGTAGAAGAATTTAGAGGTAATTCCGTTTTCAGGTCATCTACCGGCTCAGTCAGTTCACCGTCAAACTCTGGGTGCATATACAGCACCGGCAGCGTCCAAGCCGGTTGATTGAACTTGTAAAGCGTCAGTAGCTGCTGTCTGGCGACGGCGACGGCCCGATCGACCGACATCCGCCCGGCCAAAGCTCGAGCAAAAGTTTGGATAAAACTCAAGGCCTCGCGATCGGCGATCGAGTCCCGCATCCCCAGCACCGCCGGCACCCCGTGATGGATCAGCACCTCAGCCAAACTGCTGCGGGCGATCGCCTGTTGCTGGCCGTTATTGGAGTGCAGCCTCTCCACCGCCGGCTGAGCTCCCCAACAGGCATTAAACACCGCCAGCGTCACGCGGCACCGAACTAAAACCTGAGCCAGTTCAGTACCGTTAATCGCCGTTTCCGACCCCAAAAACAGCAACCCGCCATCGGGTCCCGGTATCCCGTGACCGGCGTAGAACAGAATGTTGTAAGCTTGCGTTTCCAGCCGAGAAATTAGTTCCGCCGGAGTAGGTTCGATCAAAGTATCGACGCGAGTCGGAACGCTGGTGTCGAAGTATTTGCCGCTGTCGTCGGTTTGAAAAGCACTTTCTAGAACGCCAGCGAGAGCAAATGCTTCTGCTTCCAACTGCAAATGGCGGTTATTTCCCCTAGAAAATTCTGAATTAGCACCGCGCCCTGGTTCTGCTTGTCCCAAAACTAGCAAAATGTTCAGCGACTCGGCAGGACGCAGGGGCGGCAAAGGCTCGACATTGCTGGTAGTGCGGCTGAAAAGCAGTTGCTGCGACAGAGAAATTGCCGGTTGACCGGCTTGAGGCTGCATAATTTCCCAAGGCAAAGCAATTAAATAGGGTTCGCGCAAATCTATGCGAACTCGCAGCGGTAGATTTTGCCCGATCGCGATACCTTTACTTTCCTGCAGACTGCCCTGAATCGGCCCTTCAAACAGCCACTGCCAAAGATCGATCCCCAAGTGCTGCATCAGGCGGCTGCTGTAGCTTGCCGGTGGCGGAGGCGGGTTCGGATCGCCCCTGTCGTCCCACCCCCCTTGACTGAGGCCCAGCGGCACAGAGGGCTTCGTTGGAGGTAGGTGTAGCGACTTAGGGGTTCGTTTTTGAGTTTCTGCCAGTATATTCTGGTTGTTTTCCGGCGAGACGAAACTGCCATCAGGATTGAGGGACAATTCGTGAATTGTCCCCGACGGAGAAAACATTTCCTGCCAAGCTTTCCAGGATTGGGACAGGGTATCGGGCCACATACAGTCGTGGTGAACGTACCCGCTGGGATAGGGAGCTTGTAGAACCCAGGTGGCAAAATGGTTTGCCCCAGCGGTTCTCAGGCGAGCGATCGCTATACTGAGGCAAGGACTTTCAGGGCGCGCCATCTTACGACTCTGGATATAAGGGGTAATCTAGTTTATCTATTCGTAGTTTATCGGGTTTGGGGCGCGATCGAGTGCGAGAGATTACATGATAGGTTTTTAATTTTACCTACTGCCCAAAAATTTATCTAAATTCGGTACATCCACCCAAGTTCCCGTAGCATTTGACTCCTGAGTCAAATCCATCAACAACTGCGAGTAAACTCCTTCTTTGAGCGAGGGTATCAAAGATTTCCTCGCATCTATTGCTTCTACCCACCTATCCACTACTCGAACAAACGGTGCAATTCTCCCGTCTGGATAAACTTGAGGAAACTCCAATCTTTGAGGAATCTTAATTTCAGCTAAAGGTTCTCCAGCTTGGGAACCCCACAAACGAAATCCGTGGACGTAATCCTGCTGGTTGTCGCTTCCCAACACCAAAGTACCCTTGCTCCCGTAAATTTCGACCCAATGTCCCCGCCCTTGATAAGTAACCGAACTCAAACAAATTTGACAAGGCGTTCCCCCGGCCAATTCCAACATCAACGTGCAAGAATCATCAGCATCAACAGGTTTTAAATTTCCCGCATCGTTCGGATCTGGCCGCGCCGAAATTCCTGTAATCAATTGCCCGCAAAGCCTCTGCACGGGGCCGAACAGCCAGCTAAGATAATCAAAAACGTGGGAACCTGTCGCGCCCAAAACTCCGCCGCCCCGCTCTTTTTGGGCGTACCAATTCCAAGGGCGAGCAGCATCAGCGCGCCCAGACACCAACCAATCAATTTTAATTAAACGCTTTTCTCCGACATATCCTGCTGCTAATAATTCTGCTAGCATTTGCCATGCGGGGATGAAGCGAAACTCAAAGTCCATTGTGGCAATTGCTCTCGAACCGCTGTTGTTAAAATCGGTTTGAGATTCGCTGTTTGCTAATCGGTAAAGTTCCCTGGCTTCATAAGCTGTCAGGGCTGTGGGTTTTTCTAATAATAAGTGTTTGCCTGCTTGCAAGACGGTTTTTGCCATTTCAAAATGCAAAAATGGCGGGGTGGAAATGCTGACTCCTGCTACTTCTGGGATGGCTGCTATATCGGCGATCGAGTTGCAAGCATAGGGGATGTTGTGGGTGCTGGCGAGATCCTTTGCTTTGTCTAAATCCCGGTGGTAAACAGCCACAACCTCTGTCCGGTGGTGTGCCTGGAATCCGGGAAGGTGCACTTTTTGACCGAAACCCGTACCGACTACTGCAACGCCTATTTTTGACATAATTTAATAATTGGTAACTGTTGACTGTTGGCTGTTGAGTGTTGAGTGTTGGCTGTTAGCTGTTAGCTGTTAGTTGTTAGTTGTTAGTTGTTAGTTGTTATTAGGAATTGAGAATTGGCAATTGGGAATTCGTAGCAAGTAACCAATAACCAATAACCAATAACCAATAACCAATAACCAATAACCAATAACCCACAACCAATAACCAATAACTAATAACTAATAACTAATGACTGATGACTAATGACTACTGACTACTGACTAACTACCCATTCAATTACTTGTTTGCCCAAACTAACGCCATTAAACAAGTCAATTTCTCTGATCCCTGTAGGGCTGGTGACATTAACTTCCGTGAGATAACCGCCGATGATATCAATGCCGACAAAGTACAGTCCGTCCCGTTGCAGCACCGGTGCTAACTGAGTGCAAATTTCCAGTTCGCGATCGGTAATTTCAGTTTTTGCGACTCGACCGCCGACGGCCATGTTGCCGCGAAATTCGTTGCCGGTGGGAATGCGGTTGACAGCGCCGATGGGCTTGCCGTTTAAGAGGATTATTCGTTTATCTCCGTCTTTTGCTTCCGGCAGATATGTCTGAATCATCACTGGGATTTGCCCTTGTTGAGTGCTGATTTCGACTAGGGAGTTGAGATTGCGATCGCCCGCCTCCAAGAACAAAATCCCTTCGCCAGCTTTCCCGCCTAATGGTTTGAGAACTGCCGCTCCTTTTTTCTCAACAAATTCCCGAATTACTTGCTTGTTTTGAGAAACAATTGTTTCGGGGATCGCTCCCTCAAATTGCAAAGCATACATCTTTTCATTCGCCGCCCGCAATCCTTTGGGGCTGTTAACTACCAAAGTTTTTGCGGGATCGATGCCGTCTAGAAGGTAAGTAGCGTAAAGGTAAGGAATGTTGACAGGGGGGTCTGTCCGCATAAATACTGCGTCCATTGCTTCGAGAGGCCCGAAAGTAGGCTGTTCTACTTCGTACCACACCTGAGCCGCTTCCCAGCGTCCCTCTACGATTTTTACAGGGGTTAGCGCTACCCGGTTGAGGGTGGCCCAGGTTTTGCCGTCGATGACGCTTAATTCGTTGGCTTGAGTCGTCCAAACTTCGTGACCCAACTCTTGAGCTGCTTCCATCAGCGCTACGCTGGTATCGTGTCCTGGAATTAGTCGCGCGAGGGGATCGATGATGAATGCAAATTTCATTGTCAGTTGGCACTTATGAATTGGTCTGAGGAAAATTTGACAAGCGAACTCGACTAATTTTTATTTGGCCAGCAGCGGGTCGAGTTGGCCTTGAGCTTCGAGTGCGTGGATTTCGTCGCAGCCGCCTACGTGTTGGTCGTTAATGAATATTTGGGGCAGGGTGCGGCCTCCGTTGGCTCGATCGGTCATTCGATCGCGTGCTGCTGCATCTCCATCGATCGCGTACTCTGTAAAGTCTACGCCTTTTCGTTTCAGCAGTGCTTTGGCACGAATGCAAAACGGGCAGGTTCTCCAAGTGTAAATTTCTACTTTAGGGGTCATCGGGCGCTCAAACAATAACAATATTTTTTTATTGTAATCTTAACCAATCTTATTTTAATTTTTATATAGTTGCAGCCCGCAAGCTGTCAATTGATTATTTATACAGTTTTTTTAACTTTACTTAAAAATAAAAAAATACCCGCTTTTCCCGAAACGGAGAGTGTGTGTGAAAACAAGCAGCACGGCGATCGGCCTGCCTACCGCGGCTGACCGACCTGCTTGTTTCGTTTTTTGCCGGAACAGATGATTCCTGCGCCTGTCGCCAGGAGTGCTGCAACAGTACCCGGTTCTGGGATAGATGTTGCTCTGGGGTTTGTAGTGGTGTTTGTGTAGATGTTTTGAAAAGTCGGTGGCGGCGCTGGCGCTGGCGCTGGCACTGGCACTGGCACTGGCGCGATCGGGTTTGGACTCGCGGCCGCAGGTACATTGATTTCGGGCAATAGCGGTACCAGGTCTGGTGTTGGTGCTGGCGATTCGACTACCGGCTCTGGTGTTGGCGATTGGACTATCGGCAATTGCGGTATCGGCTCTGGTGTTGGCGATTGGACTACCGGCAATTGCGGTACCGGCTCTGGTACGGCTGCTGGTGATGTCTGTGCGGGAGCTCGCAGGGATTCTGTTGATGAGGTTGGTGATTTCGGGCTGGCGGAATTGTTAGGGACGCAGGCACTTGAAAAGTTTCCGGGCCCGCACACATCGACCGCTGCACCCGCCGGAGGAGCGGCAGCTAGATAGTAGAGCCCTGTTGCCATTGTGGCAGAGAGTCCTATTGCTAATTTTGCCAGTGGCGTACACATAACTATTTAGTTAAAAAATGGTAAAATCGGAAATTAGAAATAGTGCTAGAGATGAGCGCTGCGGGCAAGGATTTTAGAGTTCTTGCAATCAATGGATGTTTTCTCTCGCGGGCGCCTGTCAAGTATAGTATAGCGCCTGAGGAGAGCGCCCAAACACTTTAATCATCTTATTCTCTTTCACCTGACCGTCGCGAACCTCGCCGTTAGAACTAGGTTAATACTTAGTGCTTTGCACCGAGTGAAGCAACATTTTTTGGCAACCTCTCAACCAGCAGCCGTTACAGCCATTAACAAAGAATGTTTTTACCAGTACCGCTGCCTCCTGAAATTAAGTATTTAACCGATCGCAAACAGGCTCTACTTTATCGTATTTGGCAATGCACAATCTGACTACTCTTTTATAGTCTCATGCTTCGGCAATTACTGTCCTCAGTATATGTACGTATATTCCCGAATGTCAACTACTTAAGGGCAATGTTTAAGTATTTACCGAGGGTAGAGGGCGTATTCAATGAGTTGCGCTAGTCGATCGCGGAGAGTTTCCATGCCGAGACCTTTGGCAGCCGAAATAAATACGGCTTGAGGAAACTCTTCTCGGGCGAGGGCGAGAGTATCTCCATCTACAGCGTCTATTTTGTTAAAAGCTACAAGAGCCGGTCCGGGAGTTACGGGCATATCTGTCAAAATATTCATGACCGATCGAATTTGGCTCTGCCATGCGGGATGGGAGAGATCCACCAGGTGCAGCAAAGCATCGGCGTCTGTGACTTCTTCGAGGGTAGCCCGAAAAGCGTCGATCAAGGAGGGGGGCAGTTCGCGGATAAAGCCCACTGTATCTGTGAGGACGATCGACAAAGGTTCCCCGCCTCCGCCGTCAGGAATTCTCAACCGTCGGGTGGTAGGGTCGAGGGTGGCAAATAATTGGTCGGCGGCGTAAACCTCGGAATTGGTGAGCAGGTTGAGCAGAGTCGATTTACCGGCGTTTGTGTAGCCGACGATCGCAACTGAGGGTACATCGTGGTGGTGCCGGTTCTGTCGCAGCCGGAAGCGGTGGGCGAGCAGTTGATTTACTTCTTGCTGCAATCGAGTAATGCGTTTGGCGATCGTCCGCCGTTCCGTTTCGAGTTTAGTTTCCCCAGGGCCTCTGGTACCGATGCCCCCGCCCTGTTTTGACATTGCCTGACCGATCCCTCTGAGCCGGGGAAGGGTGTATTGTAGCTGAGCGAGTTCGACTTGCAATTTACCTTCGCTCGATCGCGCTCTTTGGGCAAAGATATCGAGAATTACCTCTGTGCGATCGACTACGCGGATACCTAAAAGAGTTTCTAAGTTACGTATTTGTGCCGGTGACAAGTCGCGATCGAATACCACGAGGTTAGCGCTAACGGTCTGAGCGGTGAGAGCAATTTCTTGAACTTTGCCTTCGCCAACGACTGTCTGAGGATGGGGGCGCGATCGTTTTTGACGCACTGTTTGCAGCACCTGACCCCCGGCGCTTTCCACCAGCCGCGTGATTTCTGCGAGTCCGTCCTCAAAATCCAGCAGAGTCATGTGCTGAGTCATTACACCCACCAGCAGAACTTTGTCTTGGTCTGCATCCACCTGCTTGGCGACAAACTCAGCTTGAAACTCTGCTTCGAGTCCTTCCACCAACTCCTGAAAATCTTGGTCTGCGAGGTCGTCCAAACTCAGCGGTTCTGAGATTGTCCAGGGAAAGTGTTGAGTTTTGATTGGTGAGTTTTGAACTGAAGACTCTTCTATTTCATCAGTTTCATCAGTTTCATCAGTTGCAGATTTTTGTAACTGAGCGCTCAACACGGAAAACTCAAAATTTGGTCGGTCTCCTTGAGGTATCAGGTGAACGAGATAAGTTTCTTGGATGTAACCTGTCGCACCGCCGCCGCGGCGCTGAAATCCTCCGCCGGTCAGCGTCAGCCAAACCAGGGCATCGAGGCGCTGAATTGTCATTGCTGTGAGAGCTGCTTCGCTTGGGGTTTCTGGCTTCAGGTGGGTGGCGATGCAGCGAATGCCGCTGAGGCGACCTCCCCCGTAGCGGGGCAATTCTAGGGGCGAAATTTGGGTTTGGCGGGGCGTACCGACGCCGACGCGGATTACTTGTCCGCGACGGTTGATGTAGGTGCAGATTGGTTTGTCGATTTCGGTGCTGATGGCGGCGACGCGCTGGGCAAATTCTGCCGTGGTGATGCGATCGCCCGGTAGTCGCTGGTGGTAAAGCTTTTCGAGTTGCTTGAGCTGGCTGGACTTTAAACCTTGAAGATTGCCGTAGATGGTTTCGATAACTGTTTCTCCCTTGCGCTCTGTCGATCTTATATTTTACTCAACGCAAGGGCGATCGTGTTGTGGTTTGCAGTTTAAATTTACCATTCCTACAATCAGACGCTTCCTTTGACAACAGCAGTCTCAACTTGTACTTGTCTTTTGTATCTACAGATACAGGCGAGCGATAAAAAAACATTTTAACAGAATTTAACACATATTTTTGTGTTTCAGAATCCTCCTTTAGACTTGTGTGTATTTTGAGCCTAGAGACAGATAGCAAACTAAAAATTAGGTCGCTACTATGATAAGCGAAACATTGTTAAGGAATGTAAAAACATGGAAACTCGTCCTACTAACGTACCTACAACCACTAATGCTTACAACGGCAAAGATCGCAATGCCTTTTTGTTTGGCTTCAACCCGCAAGCAGAACTTTGGAACGGCCGCTTAGCGATGATCGGTTTCTTAGCTTATTTGCTGTGGGACATGGCTGGATATAGTGTTCTGCGCGACATACTTCACTTTCTGCCTACCTATATTGCTCGCTAATGACGAGCTGTCTTTCCTGTCTGGCAGTATGAGTAAATGCTGCAACTGCCAGACAGGCTAAAAGCTACAAACGGCAGCGAGTACGACCGTGTTAACTTGTATCTTTCGTTACTTTTGAATAGCATTAAAAGATTTATTGCTGAGATTTGATGATTGCGAGTGGGGCGAGCTAGCTGGGCAGTGAATATTGAGAGCAAAACAGATATTGATTGTTGAGATGCGATCGCCCCTACTGCATTTTTGGCAAGAAATCTCATCCGCTTCGGATGGTTTATGAAAAATAGGAGCATCAACAATGATTAACTCAAACTTACTGGCAGTAGTAGGATCGGCTATGGCTGACACAGCATCAGGAAACTGGCAAAAGCCTGTAGTGATGTTTGTTTGCAATCTCCTAGCATTGCTAGTTCTGAGCCGGGTAATTTGGCATCCCCGCGTCGGGCCGAAAATGCCTTTGCCTTTCCCATCTTTGTTTAACAA
>NZ_JBARVX010000552.1:0-4655 GCF_049646505.1 Microcoleus sp. | reverse complement strand
GTGAATCTTACTCGTTACTAGGCTCTGCCTGGTAACGCAGATCCCGAGGCTCTGCCTCGAATTTTCATCGCACCTCGCGAGGCAGAGCCTCTGGCCATCGGTTCCCAGGCAGAGCCTAGGAACCAGTTATAGTTTAATAGTGATTTACTCGTTACTAGGCTCTGCCTAGTAACGCAGATCCAGAGGCTCTGCCTCGAATTTTCATCGAACCTCGCGAGGCAGAGCCTCTGGCCATCGGTTCCTAGGCAGAGCCTAGGAACCAGTTATTTTTATTAATAGATTTTGCATTGGGTGAATATTGCCATTTGCGTAGGCGAACCTACTTCTAAATCTTCAGTTCCCACACAACGAAATTCTACAGCAAACCCAAACCGTTCTGCAACCCCATTCGCCCAAGTTTGAAATTCTGCCCTCGTCCACTCAAAGCGGTGATCGCGGTGGCGAAATTTGCCCGCTGGCAAGTTTTCAAACTTAACGTTATATTCAATATTTGGAGTTGTGACGATCCTCTTCGAGGGCTTCGCTAACGCACTTTTGGGCCGAATAAACTCAAACAACACCCGCTCGAAAGCAGCCAACCGATCTAAATCCAGATGTTCGATCACTTCAATTACCGTCGCTGCGTCAAAATCTGTCAAGCGGCTGTCCCGATAAATCAGCGAACTTTGGATTAGTTGAATGCGAGATTGTTGTGCGGGAGACAATCGATCGATTTGCAATCTTTCCCTGGCAATTTCCAAAGCCCGGTGGGAAACATCGACTCCCGTAATTTGTTCGATCGCACTTTCTTTTAAAAGCAATCGCAGCAGTTTTCCCTCACCGCAGCCCAAATCTACAACTCGCTGAGCACCGCTGGCTTTTAAAACCTCCACCACAGCATCTAAACGCTGTTCGTTCAAGCTAATCCGCTGTTCTAAAACTTCCTCTTCTTGCTGGTGAGAAACTTCGACAAAATCGGGGTCAATATTATCGGATTCTGCTAATTGTGCTACAGCAATTCGCGTCAGACGGCGCTGGCGTTTCAAATAGCGATCGGCAATTTGTTCGCGGGCGGGATGCGCGTTCAACCAACCTTCGCCGTGACGCAATAACTTCTCGATTTCTTCATCGCCAACCCAGTAATGTTTGTCGTCATCCAACACCGGAATTAGCACGTAGAGATGGCTCAACAAATCCGCCAACCGAACTGTATTTTGCAATTCCACAGCAAAGTAAGGACTCGCGCCCCACTCGGGAAATTGCGCGTCAAGAATCAGCGGTTTTGCTGTCACTTGATAGCCCAGCGGCTCAAACATTTGCCGCAGAAACTTTTCGCCTCCGCGACAGGGCAAAACCGACAGATTAACTGTCAAAGGAATGGCAGTTTCTGCGAGTTCTGGGCGGTCTTTGCAGCGACCGGATAGGGCTGTACGGAAGACTTGGGCGAGGGCGACACTGAGAAAGGATGAGGCTACGTAGGGGCGATCGTTGACGTATTGTTCGAGAGGGCGATCGCCCGATTTCGACTTGCCGCGCACCAAACCAACCGGATCGACATCTAACAGTAAAGCCGCCGTGCATTTTTCTGCATTCGCCTCTGGATAAAACACGCTGGCTTGTCCGAAACTCATTGGAAAACATTGATGGCGATCGGGATGTTTGTGCAGCAAATAGCCCAAATCTGTAGCTGGGACGCGAGTTGTAGAAATGGTTAATAACATAATATTGGGAATTGGGCATCGGGAATTGGGAATTGGGCATCGGGCATCGGGCATCGGGCATTGGGCATTGGGCATCGGGCATTGGGCATTGGGCATTGGGCATCGGCTATTGGCAATTTGTAATTCCTCCTAATGACTAATGACTACTGACTAATGACTAATGACTACTGACTAATGACTAATGACTACTGACTAATGACTACTGACTACTGACTATTAAGATTGCTGTTTTTCCCCACTTCCCAAATTCAACTTAGCCCGCAACTCATCCTTAATCCGATTTAAAATAGAATCCTCATCCAAAGAAGACAAAATCTTGCTGACAACAGCCTTCGGCCCCTCATCTCCCCAAGACGCACCGTTAGCCAAATAAGCCTTAGTAACTTGACCGATTCCGTAGCAAGAAACCCCAGCAATTGCAGCTTGCGTCACAGCCACAGAAAGATAAGGCCCCAAGGCTAAACCTCCCGTCGCCGGTGTCGCCAAACCCAACAATCCTTTCAAAGAACTTAAACCCAAATTAGCCAACAATTCCCCCGCAGTAATTCCCCCCATACTCAATGCAATCTTTTGCAGCAATTCTATCGCCCCCGCTTCTGTCATCGCAATGCCGTAAACTTTAGATAAAGTTAATATCATCACCACATCAATTACTGCACCGCTGAGAATATCAACTACAGTAACTGGATTTAGGGCGATCGCCACAGCTTTAGTCATTACCCCATTCCAGATAATCCGGTTAGCCGCGTCTTCTCGAATCTCCATTTTTCGCTGCACCAACTGCTCGTTAATATCCCCCGCACAAAGCATCGTATTCAGCGCCACCAAAGATTTTCCTTCCCGGTCTAAAATCTCCAAAATCTTTAGTTTTAAATCCTCAACTTGCGGCAAACTGCGAGTCATTTGCACGCTCATACTTCCGTCGGGACGGCGCACCGCCCGCGCCGTCAAAGGTGAAGCGGCAGACATCACAATTTCATCGGGAGATAACAATTCTCTCACGCGATCGTCCCGAATTTTGTGGTAAATTGCCAGCCTATCTGCATCGGGATACTGGTCAATTTTATTGAAAACTAATAACATGGGTTTTCCGGCTTCCCGCAACTGCGAAAGTGCTTGATATTCCACTTTCGTAATGTCGCCAGCAACTACAAACAATATCAAATCTGCTTGTTTTGCGACGCGGCGGGCTAAAAGTTCGCGAGTTTCGCCGTCAACTTCATCTATTCCCGGAGTATCGATTAATTCTACTTGCGACAAACGGTAAATAACTGGCGAAAGTCTATCGGGTAAACCGTCATCAACACCATCTCCGACATCCCACTGGCCAATAGTTGTGGTACGAGTCACCCCGTGAGTCGGGCCGGTTTCAAACACATTTTGACCGAGTAGCGCGTTTAAAACCGAAGATTTTCCCCTTCCTACCATCCCAAACACAGCGATTTGCACGCAAGCGCGCTCTAGCTTGTCCAGCATTGTTTCCAACCCGCCAATTTCCGGCTCCAGTCCAGTTCGCTCTTTTGGTGTTAAGTCGAGATTTTCTACTATATCTCGCAGAGCATCTTTAGCGCGGCGCAGGTTGAGTTCTGCTTGAATGTCTGCGAAACTTAATATTGTGTCGTCTAATTCGCGATCGACATTTGAGAAATCCGATACTTCAGTCATTGTTACCTGATGTTATAGCTTTGCTTCACTTAAAGTTTTAACCGATATGATGCTATTCTAGCTTTTTCTGCGGGCTTTGTACATTAGGGATGACATAATGCTCGTGAGTGTCAACTTAAACCTGACCACCTTTGTATCTCTCGTTTATAGCCGAGGCCAGATCCCCCTAAATCCCCCTTAAGAAGGGGGACTTTGATCAGAATTTTGTCCCCCCTTCTTAAGTTCGTTAATAGCCGAGGACAGCTCCCCCTAAATCCCCCTTAAGAAGGGGGGCTTTGATCAGAATCTTGTCCCCCCCTTTTTAAGGGGGGCTAGGGGGGATCTGGCCTCGGCAGGCAACAGAAGTATATGAATAAATTTGACATTAACTTGACACCAGCGAGCAATGCTATGTCCCTACAAATATCATGTAAAATCTATTTAATTTACCACCAATGATTAACCCCAGCAAAATCGCCAGTTATCCATTTTTATTACGAGTAATAATTTTCCTATTAATCTTAGCAGCAATCTGGCTGCCCGTCGCCGCACCAATTTATCTGTTAGTTAAAGATAGCAACCTCGCAACTATTCTGACAATGGGATTGTTGTTTGTCGAGTTTTTGTTCCTAGTGCGGCGCTGGGGAAAACAGGTTTACGGACAAACGCAATTGCTCAAAAGTTACGGTTTAGTCAATACGCGACAAAACGGTTTTGAGCTTTTGACTGGATTGGCGATCGGCATTTCGATCACTTTCAGCTTATTTGTGGTGCAAGGACTGCTCGGCTTTGTCTCGTGGCAAAATTCTGATAATTTGCCTCGAATCATTGCAGAAGGGCTTTTGAGCGCCCTGGGAGTGGGTTTTGCGGAGGAGTTGGTATTCCGCGGTTGGTTGCTGGACGAGTTGCAGCGGGATTACAACAATCAAATTTCTGTGCGGGCGAATAACCTGATATTTGCCCTATCTCATTTTATCAAACCCGTGGAGGCAATGCTGCGGACTTGGCCTCAGTTTCCGGGCTTGTTGTTGTTGGGTTTGATACTGGTTTTGGCAAAGCGCCACTGTCAAAATCGGCTGGGTTTGTCGATCGGGCTTCATGCAGGTTTAGTCTGGGGATACTATATAATTAACATCGGGGAGTTAGTGCGATATTCTGGCTCTGTTCCCGATTGGGTTACTGGAATTAACGGCAATCCGTTGGCTGGGGCAGTGGGGCTGTTGTTTTTGAGCGTGTTGGCTGTGGGAATGCGGCAAATCTCCGAACAGTCCAAAGGTTTGTAATATATTCATCAGGTGCGTCGCTATGAGA
>NZ_JBARVX010000551.1:0-10597 GCF_049646505.1 Microcoleus sp. | reverse complement strand
AGCAGCTATTTCTCGCAAACCTATTGGTTTAATTTGCAGCTCAATAGTTTGGTGTTTGAGTTTAGAAAAATCGAGAATGTCATTGATTAATGTAGACAATCTTTTGCCGGACGATATAATTAAGATTAAATTAGAATTTGTTTTTTCTGGTAATAGCCCGGTAGCGCCGTCAATTAGGGATTCTGCAATGCCAATAATTCCATTTAAAGGCGTGCGAAGTTCGTGGGAAGTATTGGCAAGAAATTCGTCTTTTAGCTGATTTAGTTGCTGCAATTCGACATTTTTTGCTTCCAGTGCGGTGAATGACGATCGCAATTGATTTGCCATACTATTAAAAGCTTTTGCGAGCACGCCTAGTTCGTCATCGCGATCTAGGCTAACAATTTGGTTGAATTCTCCTCTCGCGAAAGCGGTAGCAGCAAATTTGAGGCTTGAAATCGGCTGGACTATATATTTTGAGGTTGCCAATCCTATAAGTATTGCTAATCCCAATGCAGTTAGACAAAGCAAAATAGTAGTGTGGTTGTTGGCGTCGATTTGTTCCATGAAATCCGACTCTGGGATAACTACTACAATTAGCCAGTCTAAACCTTTATTGTCTTTTAATGGAGTGACTTGCAGGAATTGTTTTTTATTTTTAATGTCGAAGTTAAGTTGTTGTGTTTGCTGAATATTGCTCAAGTCGCGAAAGTAATTTTGCAGATATTTAGTAGTAAGACTAATGAGAATATTTTTGCTGTCGGCAGCCTTGACTCTGGCTGTTTCCTCGCCCTTAACTGAGAAAACCGGATCGGAGGTGGATGTTGTAACTAAATCGCCCGATCGCTCGATAATAAAAGTCTGTCCCGATTTGCCAATTTTTAGACTTTGCAGAAATTGATTGACCTCAGTAAAAAGCAAGTCCGTGCCAAAAATCACCTGCAATTGCCCAGATTCATCATATAGCGGTTGGGCGGCGGTAATGCCAAGTCCTTTGCTAGTAAAGTCGGCGTAAATTTTACTCCAAGTTGCGTTTCTGGCTGCCACTGCAGCGGTGTACCAGGGACGGACTCGCGGATCGTATTTGGGTTTTACTGTAACTAATGAGGTGGGTTCCCCGCGATTGTTGGCTGCGTAATAATTCATGTCGCCGCCTGTAAGTTCGGTTTTTTCTTGCAACACAAAAGTGCCGTCATTGTTGCGTCTGGCGGCAATAAAGTCTCCGGCGGGAGTAGCAATATATGTAACGCTTACTGTGTCAAAGGCTTGCATTTGTTTCCAGAAATTACGCTGGATTTTGGAAATTTCTTGCAAGTTAAGATCGCCTAATTCAAAAGCATTAGCTTTGACTTGATTGAGTTTGTGGGGAGTATCCATGTATCCTTGAAGACGATCGCTAATTCGATCGCTAATTTCTTGCCGCAACTGCGAAGCAACATCATTGACGGCGTGCTGTCCGTTTCTAAATGACAGATACCCGACTACTCCCACTGCACCGACAATCTGGAGTACAAATGGCACAACCAGAACAGTGCGTAGGGGAACTTTACCCGAAATTTTGGAAATTGAATCAGTCAAAGATTTCAAGAACATAGTGGTGCTTTTCCCATAACAACAATCGGCACCCTTTCCAGCTTCAAACGCCTATTTCTGCGATCGTACCTATTATCGTATACTTTTTGAGGGCGAATGTGCGATCGCAGGTAATCGGTGACAGTTGCTGGCGGCTTTTTCGAGCTGAGGGTTCCCCGTTAACAGTGAATACTTGAGTTGGTTGTTCTCATCCTGACTTGTACAATTTATTTAAAGTCGAGCTACACAGAAACTTCTGACTTTTTTTGTATGGCAGTCTTCTGACCAATCATCTGTAGCTGCATTTTTAAGAATTAATGAAACTTTGAGAAGAGAATACCGAGATTTCCGGCTGGTTAAAGCCTGCGGGCTCAAAGGGGCGATCGTATTTGACGTTTGATTAGAGCAACGCGGTTAGTGGAAGGCTGCAATTAAAGCTCGAATTTGCGAACAGTTTCGCTGTACAGATGAATAGCTAAATCGCGAAGAATTTCTTCATTTTTAATATGACTTCCTAACTTCTGTTTCGCTGTTTGGATGCACATTTCCATCAACTCGGCGGAACTTTCGACGTAAAGGGCGAGATCCCTTTGCTGTTGTTCCAAACCGAGTTCAATGTCCGCCAGCATTTTTACCGATTGAGAATTCGCAGATTGCTCTAAATTTGCGGCAATTTTTTCCTGCTTTTTCCTTTGCACTTCCTCGGAAAAACCCGAAGCAATTATCCCCGCCGGCAGCGCAAATATTCCGATTCCCAAAAATGCTAAAATTGCTCCTAAAAATTTGCCTAAAGGAGTGTTGCTGAATACAAATATGAATTCAAGATTTCCCAATTGCTATAAGCCAAGTATGCTGAGCTTTGTAACATCAAGCGCAAAGTTGATTTGTATGCCAGAATCAGCAACGCCAAGGAGTGATAGGATAAATATCGCCGTAACCGACAGTAGTTAATGTCACAACTCCCCACCACATTGCATCGGGGATGGCAAAAGCTTCTGGATGCGCCTCTGATTCAACAAAATACATGATGCTAGAGGCAAAAATTAACAAAATGAAAACTGCAAAGGCCGTGGCGAGCAGCTCTTCTTTTTTAGCGTGCAATACTGCTCCTAGAGTTCGCACTGACTCTGAATACCGGCTCATTTTCAGCAATCGCAACAAGCGCAGCAGGCTAATCAAATTAAAAACACTTAAATTGGGAAATAATAGCAATGTGTAAAATGGTAAAAATGAAACTAAATCGATAATAGCTAGCGGTGTTAGAGCGTATCTCAATCTTCCTCGAATCGGGTGGCTGTATTTGCCATCGACCGTACACACCCACAGCCTTAAAGCATATTCTATTGTAAATACTAACGATGAAACAATTTCGATGCTTTCCAGAATCGATGCGTGTTCTCGGTAAAAGCTGGGGGAAGTAGAAGCAATAAAAGCTGCGGCGTTGATGAGGATTAAAAAAGCGATCGCAAAATCATCGGCTAAACTGTATAAATTACTGCTTTCTGAGGTTTATAAAATTTGATAAATTGTTCGTTTGAATTTTGGACGCATCGGATTTTCTCCTGAAAAATTAGCAGTTAACGATCGCGCTTTACTCTAGTCTAAGAAGTTTTCTTAGAAAAAAGCAGGACTTGCCAAAAAGCTAAAAATCTGCTTGATTCAGAGATGCTCTTTTGCCAAACCCCAGATTTCTCTGGAAAACTGATTTTTTGTGGGCAATCGAGTTCTGGCAAGCAAAGAGAGTTAATCTGGAAAGAATTTCCCACTATTACAAGATTTGCCCGCAAAAATCATGAAGGTAGCCGTATTCAGCACCAAATCCTACGATCGCACTTTTTTGGAAGCAGCCAACGCCGGCGGCCAACACGAGTTGGTGTTTTTTGAACCGCGCCTGAACCTGGAAACCAGCGTGTTAGCTGCGGGATTTCCGGCAGTCTGCGCCTTCGTTAACGACTGTTTGGACGCTCCAACGCTCCGGGCGATCGCCCAAAATGGCGTGCGCTTGCTGGCGCTGCGATCGGCCGGATTCAATCACGTCGATTTAGCAGCAGCCCGCGATTTAGACTTAACTCTGCTGCGAGTTCCCGCCTATTCTCCCTACGCAGTCGCCGAACACGCAGTCGCAATGATTTTGTCCCTCAACCGCAAAATCCACCGTGCCTACAACCGCGTCCGCGAAGGCAATTTTGCCCTAGACGGCTTGTTGGGTTTTGACCTCCACGGGAAAACGGTGGGAATTGTCGGTACTGGCAAAATTGGCGCGCTTACTGCCAAAATTCTGCACGGATTCGGCTGTCGCCTGCTGGGATACGATGTTTTTCACAATCCCGATTGTCTGGCCTTGGGGATGGAATATGTGTCGCTGGCCGAACTGTTCGCCAACTCGGATATTGTCAGCCTCCACTGTCCGCTGCTCCCGGAAACTTACCATTTGATCAATGTAGGGGCGATCGAGCAAATGAAGCCGGGGATCATGCTGATCAATACCAGCCGCGGTCAGTTGATTGACACTAAAGCTGTCACCAAAGGGCTGAAATCTGGTAAAATTAGCTACCTCGGCTTAGATGTGTACGAACAAGAGACGGATTTGTTTTTTGAGGATTTGTCCGATCGGGTGATTCAAGACGACGTATTTCAGCGCTTGCTGACTTTCCCCAACGTCCTGATTACCGGACATCAAGCTTTTTTCACCGAGGAAGCTTTGAAAAATATCGCCGAAACCACGATCGGCAATATCACCGATTTTGAACAAGGACGCACTTGTCCCAATCAAATCGACCTCAGTGAATTGAAAAAATGAGTCAAAAGAGCGATTTTGCAGCGAGGGCAATTGTTTAAAATCAATTCATATGTTTGTTTTGCTTGCAATTTGTGAAAGTCTGGCTTAATCTCATCAATTAGTCCCGGCTGCCAGAATGCTGTGCTGAATGCCGGATAATTACACTGGCAGCAACTCAAAGCCTGCAATTTTACTTGACACCGGAGGAAGTATCAAATGACACAAGCTAACTTTTCTGACAACACAGAAACTATGACTGAAGTGGTCACAGTAGACCTAGTGCCTGACCAACCAGGGGTCATGACTACAGTGACAACTACAGAAACACCGACAAGCCAGTTCCAAGATATTAAAGACCAAGTTCTCACAATTTTGTCGGAACTTCCAGTTTATCTCTCCAATTTTTTTACTGAATACCAAAAGCCTCTGATCACAGTTGGTTTAATCCTGACAGGCGGTATTAGCATCAAGGTAATGCTGGGAGTTTTAGCGGCTCTTAATGATGTGCCTTTGGTAGCTCCTGTTTTTGAGTTAATTGGCATGGGATATACGGGTTGGTTCGTTTACCGCTATCTCCTCAAGGCTTCTACCCGCCAAGAGTTATTAACGGAAGTTGATGCTTTTAAAGAACAAGTTGTAGGCAAAGATTCTTAATTTGTCAGTTAACTGTTAACTGTTAACTGTTGACTGTTGACTGTTAACTGTTGACTGTTGACTGTTGACTGTTAACTGTTGACTGTTGACTGTTGTCAGAAGGAAGAGGGAATATTGGGAGCATCTCAGTTTTGCATTTTTTTAAAAGATGAGATGCTCTCGGCAATATTTGCCAAATCTCCCCCTCTCCCTCACTCTCCCGCTCTCAATTTCACTGGCAAATTTGTTGCAAAGTAGCGGTAAAATCGGGGTAGGAAATGGCAGCGGCTTCGGCCCGCTGAATGTTGGTAACACCTTTGGCATTCAGGGCTGCGATCGCCAAACTCATCGCTATTCTATGGTCGGTGTAACTGTCAACATCCGCGCCAGTTAAAGGAGTTCCTCCGGTAATTTCCAAGCCGTCGGGTAACTCAGTAATTTTGGCTCCCATGCGGTTGAGTTCCGCAGCAGTCACGGCGAGCCGATCGCTCTCTTTGACTCGCAACTCGGCCGCATCTCGAATTATTGTAGTACCAGACGCAAAAGCTGCCGCTACTGCCAAAATGGGGATTTCGTCAATCAATCGGGGAATTAAATCGCCAGCAATGGTGCATCCCCGCAACTCACTGGAATAGCGAACCAAAATATCCGCTACAGGTTCGCCAGCCGCCTCTCGCTGATTTTGCAGTTCAATGTCAGCGCCCATCATTTCCAAAGCTTCCAAAATACCCGTGCGAGTTGGGTTGACTCCGACATTTTCGACTACGAGCTCGGAACCGGGGACGATCGCCCCAGCCACCAGCCAAAATGCCGCCGAACTAATATCTCCCGGTACAATCACATTCTGCCCTTGTAGTTGCGCGGGCCCAGTGACTGTAACGCTGCAAGTTTCTGGATCGACGCTCAATTTTGCTCCGAACGCCCGCAGCATCCGCTCGCTGTGATCCCGCGACAGAGCGGGCTCAGTGACTGTAGTTTCTCCCTCAGCCATCAAACCGGCGAGCAAAATGCAGGACTTAACTTGAGCTGAGGCGATCGGCGATCGGTAGTGAATGGGTTTTAACTGCTGTCCGAGTATTGCTAAGGGAGCTAAAGAACTGCTTTTTCTACCCCAAATTTGCGCTCCCATAAGTTGCAGCGGTTTAATGACGCGCGACATGGGGCGCGATCGCAAAGAACTGTCACCCGTTACCGCAAAAAAACGCCCCGGATGAGACGCTAAAATTCCCAACATCAACCGCATCGTCGTGCCGGAATTACCCGCGTCCAAGACTTCGAGAGGCTCCTGTAACTCGCCAATTCCTACGCCCCGGACTTTCACCCGTTCCGCGTTGAGTTCGGAAACAGAGGCTCCCAGGAGCGAGAAACATTTAGCAGTGCTGCGGGGGTCTTCTCCTAGCAGCAGTCCTTGAATTGTGGTTTCACCGCTGGCGATCGCGCCCAACATCAAAGCCCGGTGAGAAATCGACTTATCCCCTGGCACTCGAATCCGACCTCGCAGCGACAAGCCAGAGGCAGGTTTTTGAATGCTTAAAGTTTGACTTTCGCCCAGAAGCGAAGTAGTTATAATATCAGCTTGCATTGAGATAAACTAGGATGGAACGGTGTTAGCTATCCTACCCTTTTCCAGTCCTGAGTCATACCGTTTGAGATTTGAGATTTGAAATTATAGAATGGGGAATGACTGACCCCATAAGGATTTGGAACACAGACCCACAGTTTTCTTATTTTGTAAAACTCGTATCAGCGACAGAGGAGAGCAGATGCAACTGTACAGATTTTACCTTAATTTCACAAATACTATTTCCTAGATTTGCGTAAATTTCATGTTCTGCTCTCAATTATCCACCAGATGATTGAAATTTGAGCGAGCAATTTTAGATTGGCGATTGCTACTTGTAGATTTTTCATTTTTTTAAGTAAAATATCCGGAATTTGCAACTGAGCCCATCTAGAATCTAAAGTCTCATATCTCAAATCTCAACCCCCAGATCCACAATAACTCCTACACTTTTATTTATGCTGACGCATCACCGCAAGCCTGTAAGTTTATCCCTGGTATCCACAGATTTACCTTTGTGGTCGTTCGTTGAAACCGCTGGTACGCTTTATCAAAAAGACAGCGATCGCTTTCACTTGTTGCTGCACGAACCGGCAATAGTCGATCGCCAATTTTCTGACGAATCTGGCGAGGAAGTTGCTATCTTACCAACAACCACAAAACCCCGGTTGCTGTGGCTAGAAGTTTCGCCCTACAGAGTGATTATGACCATGCAAGGAAACGGCAAATACAGTTACCGCCACTGCTGGGAACGCGGAATGTACGGGCTGAGCCGTTACTGGCTTCAGGGCGAATCGCTGGCGACTCCCGAACAGTTGCGCCTCCGAAACTTCACTCGCAACTTGACGCTGACAGGAAAGCCGGAACCGGGACACTTGCGGTTAGAATACGAGCTGTGGTCGGAAAAAGTGCAGCTCGGCCGCTATATTTTGAATCTAGAAATTCATCACTAAGTTTGGTAATCAGTCATCAGTCATCAGTCATCAGTCATTAGTCATCAGTTGTTGGGAATTGGTTATTGGTTATTGGTTATTGGTTATTGGGAATTGGTTATTGGTTATTGGTTATTTGTTATTGGTTAGTTGTTATTGGTTATTTGTTATTGGTGGCGAATTTCCAATTTTCAATTCTTAATTTCCACTAACAACTAACAACTAACAACTAACAACTAACAACTAACAGTCAACAGTCAACAGTCAACAGTCAACAGTTAACAGTTAACACTCAACCACTGAGTTTTTCGACCCGGAGTCAACAGTCAACAATTCCCCAAGAGTGCAACCGCAATTGATATTACTTACCGATCGCTCTTGCAATATTTAATCAGTTTCTCAGTCAAAGCGTCTAGATTTTCTGCTGCTTGATTCGCCTGCTTTCCGGCTCGAATAATATCGGTTCGAGCTTTTTTAATTTGCTCTCGACCTTTTATACTGGTAGCAGCCTGATTTCCTGTCTCAAGAGCTTTGGCTATGTTGGCGAGTGCTTCACCTATGGAGCGGAAGGATTTAACAGAGGGGCCTTGAATCTCTTTGAGAGTGGCATCTGTAATTTCCAAAGCCTCAAGTTGTTGCGCTGTCTGGTTCAAATCTTTAGCTAAGTTCTTGGTGCTGGCAACATCGTTGCTGTCTTTCTTAATATCGATGAGAGTGTTGCCTTTGGTGACAATTTCTGTAAATTTAGTACACTGGACAGTTCGGTTCTCGCCGCAACTAACCGCCAGCGTACAGCAAGCAACAACTACGAACAGGATGGCAATCTGTTTGCGAAAAAAGTACATGAATCCTCGGTTGCGAAAAAAAGTAGATTCTGGGATTTTGTAGTAGAGTGCGCCAGCGATCGACCGATCGCGACCGACAGTCAAAACACTTTCGCCGCATCCTGACACGCTCTGCTAAGCTAAACTACGTACCTGTTTGGGAACTATGGTCAAAAACAGCAATAACCTACAGAAGGGCAGCATTTGGGGATATCTTACCCTGCTTTTGCCTATTTGCTTGACGGCGGTTGCCAGTTTCGAGTCGGGAACGATGTTTTGGGCGATCGCCACCACAGCCGGAATTGCTTGGGCTTACAAGCTCTACCAGCAGCAGCAAAAACACAAACTCGCTCATTTAGACTCGGTTTTCTACAAGTTGATCAAGGAAAATCAAGGGCGAGTTACCGCTTTGGATTTGGCAATGAATGCAAAACTTCCCGGAGAAAAGGTTCAAGAATATCTCGACGAAAGGGCCTCTGAGTTTGCAGCCGATTTTGAAGTGACGGAACAAGGCGGAATTTTGTATTATTTTCAAATAGCTCCAACTGTCAATCAAAGCGAAACACCTAACGCGGCAATAGCTGTTCGAGAGCATCCCGCAAATCTGGAAAAAGCACAAGAAAAAAAACCAAATTTATTTCCGATCGCTCAAACCAAGATTCCTAAAAAACCCAAAATCTCTTTTACCCAGACAGAACTTTCCCGCCGGTTCAAAGTTCACGCAACTACGATCGGCAAATGGAAAGTTAAACCGGAGTTTGCTGAGTGGAGCCGCGAAAAAGACCCGGAGAATCTCGCCTGGGAATATTCTACAGAAAAAAAGCGATTTTATCCCAAAGATTGAGAAGAAGTCATTAGTCATTAGTCATTAGTCATTATTCATCAGTCATTAGTGCTGCCCCCCCCCGATCGAACGTCCAACGTCATCAGGAAGAGGGAAGAAGGAAGAATATACCAAGAAAGCCGGTTTAGACGAGGTTCTGCGGTTGGTAACGAAGAATTTTGGAATCAACCGGGTTTCTGAGACTTGAGCGCGTCTTGGCAAGATTATGCTGGCTGTTGACCGATCGACCTGTTTAGGTTATTTTAAGTAAAATCCTCTATTGTTAAGTTTGCCAAATAAAAATCCGTAAATTCGATCGTCCTCTCTGTGACTTTTTGCTCCCATGTCCAAACCAACCTTACGAGTAGTCGCCCGTCTCACAGCCTTTCCCGAAAAAGTAGCAGAACTTAAATCTCTGCTGCTGAGCATTGTAGAGCCAACTCGCCAAGAACAAGGCTGCATCAAATACGAACTCCTGCAAAATCAAGCCGATCCTACAGATTTTACCTTTGTTGAAGAGTGGGAAAGTGCAGATTTGCTAGAACAACATCTCGCTTCAACTCACCTTCAAGACGCGGTGCAAAAATTAGAAGGTTTAGCCGTTGGGCCTCCCGATATTCGCCGCTATGAATTGCTAGCTTAATCGGCTATTTATAGCAATTTTATTAATGTTTTTGAATTAGCTTGTACCCCCCTAGCCCCCCTTAGTAAGGGGGGGACAAGAGTTCAGTTGAAATGGAAGCGCAGCTCAAAAAAATATGACATTAGCAACAATAAAACAGTTATTCATTTATCCAATTAAAGGGCTGACACCGCAAGCAATGTCGGAGTTTGCTTTAACAGCAGGACACGGAATTAAGGGCGATCGCGCTTTTGCCTTAATGTTTGCAGATAATATAGAAGCTGCAAAAATGCCCGCCGAAAATGTACCTTGGATGAGCAAAAAACATTTTGCCGTTCAAAACGATTGGCCGCATTTAGCAGCTTTAGAATGCGATTATCAACCGGAAACGACGGTTTTAACAGTCAAGCGTCAAGGAGTTGCAGTGTTGTCAGCAGCAACGAACACAGCAGCGGAGCGCGATCGCATCAGCAGCTTTTTTAGCGAATATCTGGCCGCAATTGAACCGACAAAAGAAGCGAGACACCCGCAGCTTGCACCTTTGCGCTTAATCGGCGACAGCAGCGGCGAAACTCGCTATCCCGATCGAGCACCCGTACACATTTCTCTCCTCGCCCAAGCCACCCTAGATCAATTAAGCGAAATCGCCCACCAAAACACAGACGTGCGCCGATTTCGCCCGAACATTCTGCTAGAAGGCATGGAAGCGTGGTCAGAATTTGAGTTAATCGGAAAACAGTTTCAATTAGGTACAGCTCTGATCGAAGTGACAGCACGAATCGGTCGCTGTGTCAACATAGAAGTAAATCCAGAAACGGGCGATCGGGATATTCCCCTATTCAGTTTGCTGCAACAAAAATTCGGTCACGCAC
>NZ_JBARVX010000550.1:0-4329 GCF_049646505.1 Microcoleus sp. | reverse complement strand
TCCCAATTCCCAATTCCCCATTCCCAATTCCCAATTCCCAATTCCCAATTCCCAATTCCCAATTCCCAATTCCCAATTCCCAATTCCCAATTCCCAATTCCCAATTCCCAATTCCCAATGACAAGTGAACTTATCGCCCTAGCTAACTTGATGGCCGGGCATTTCAGCAACCAAAAGCAATCAATGGCCAATCCGCAAAACTACGCTCACATTCGGGTTTTGTTTCGGCCTTTACCCTTTGAGTTTTTTGGCGGCATTGGTTTTTATTCCGAACAAGTTTATGACTACGATGTGTGGAATCCTTACCGTCAAGGAATTCACCGACTTGTCGAACAAGAAGATCAAATTTATATAGAAAATTACGGCCTAAAAGATGGTATGCTGTATGCAGGTGCAGGGCGACAATTAGATATTCTGATGACGATTACGCCGGATAGTATTGAACGCCGCTATAACTGTTCGATGGTATTTAAGAGAGATGGCGAAATATTTCGAGGAAGCGTAGAGCCCGGGCAGAAGTGTTTGATTAATCGCAAGGGATGCGAGACTTATTTAGTCAGTGATGTGGAATTAACAGAGCATACTTGGACAAGTTTAGACCGAGGAATGGATGTTAATACTGGCGAACAGGTTTGGGGCTCGACTGAGGGGCCTTTGCTGTTTGATAAAGTCGAAAGTTTTGCGAGTGAAGTGCCTGCGACCGCGTTAGTAATATGAAGAAAGTTGAATGTTTAAAATGTTATGCTGCCGCCCTTAGCTAGAAAAAAGATGGAGTGCTGGATTCGGAGCCGGCATTTGATTTGTTCGGGAAATTTTTTTATATTTGAAACTCTAGAATATCCTACTATTGAAAGTTTTGGGGAGTGCATTGAGAGTTTGGGGGGAACTTTTATTTGCGTTCACCCGATTAATAAGGTTTGGATTGGGAATCACCGAAAAGTTATTCTATATCAAGCTAAGGCGAGTTTGCACGTTCCTCAGCACGAGCTCAAGCAATACTGGATTAAATACGGCAGTTTTTATACTAGGTTTGATGAACGCTGTTAAATAAAAATCTGCGGTTGAAATTGGATAATTTTTGGGCTTGTTTTCTCAAATATAATGTAATACCATTTTCTAAAGATGTGCTACTACCCCCCCCACTCCCCCCCGAAATAAGGGGGGGTTGGGGGGGTAATATCTAGCGCTACTTTATGAAATTGATGTAAGGTGCGTCGCCCTGAGATTGTTAATTGGATGTACGGATTTTTGATGGCGACGCACCCTACAAATACTACAAATCTTTGAATATGTAAGAATTATTCAGTCGGACATGATATGGCTGATGACTAATGAGTGATGAGTTGTTGCTGTTGAATGATTTGCTGCAAATCTGCGGGTGCGACGCAGCGGCGTTCGGAACTGTAAGTCATGAGATTGATGCCGTTCATCATGCGTACTGTGCTGACGCGCACGCGAAAATCGTCGGTGATAAACCAGCAGCGTTCTTGACCTTGGTTTTTTTCATATTCGGTGTCGATTGTCAATACTCCATCGGTTGCAAAATTGTATCTCCCGATAACTGGTATTCCTTCTACATAGCCTTGGTTGCGGAGAAATTTTCCTGATTGGGGATTGTGGCGATCGGGAATATCTACTAGAATGGCTGCGTAATTTGGGTTTGGTTCTTTGTCTTGTGCGTCGAGGGTTGTCTGCCACATGAATATAGCTCCACCGACGGCTAGTGCTGGATTTACTGCTTGCTTTTCGCAAATTTCTTGGATTTTGGGGTGGTCTTTTTCCATGATTTGAATGATGAGATTTGATTCGCCTGACTCGTCTGCTGCTGCGTCGAAGTGATGGACTGAACGCTGCGAAAACCAGGTTCCTTCGCTTTTGCGAAAGAAGTCCATCATTGTCATCGGCGGTTTGATTTTCATGGTGTTTGTGACCTCTGCTGATTTTTTGGCAATGCGGTTTTCTCGATTTTACTAAATTTGAGAATGTTTGATTGTAAAGTTTAGTAATTCCAGCAGCCAAAAAGAAGATAACTGCTGGCTTGTGCTTCTAACCGACATTCGGTAAATGATTCGCAATTAAAAATTAAAAATCAAAAATCGAAAATGGTGCGAGGGATGTCGGGAGGGGTTCTGGTCAAGGTATAATCAGTTGGATTGAGGTATTTTTTTTAAAGAAATGGTTAATTTAACGATCGATCGCACAAATTTCGATTCGGAGAGTTTACTGGCTGCTGTGAAGTCGGGACAGAGTTTGGCGGGGGTTGATTTGAGCGGGGTTGATTTGTACGATCGCGATTTGAGCGGTGCTAAGCTTAACGGTGCTAACCTCGCGGGTGCTAGTTTGATTGGTGTTAACCTGCAGGGTGCAGATTTGAGCGGTGCTAATCTGGTTGAGGCGGATTTGCGCGGTGCTAATTTGCAGGGGGCAATTTTGCAGTCGGCTGCTTTGCAAAACAGTTGTTTGTGCAGGGCTTCTTTGCAGAATGCTAATCTGAGCGAGGCTGATTTGAGCGGCTCGAAATTGCAAGTTGCTATCTACGATTCGCTGACAGTTTGGCCGTCGGGTTTTAGATTCAAAAATTGTGGCGCTGTGGGGCCGGGAGCGATTTTGACTGGGGCTTTTTTAAATACGGCTAATTTGCGGTTTGTGGATTTGAGGGGTGCTAATTTGCTGGGCGCTTATTTGAGCGGGGCTGATTTGACTGGCGCTAATCTGCAAGGTGCGGGTTTTAGCGGTGCTAATTTGCAAAGGGCTTTTTTGACTGGTGCTTGCTTGCGGGATGCGCGGTTAAATGGTGCGGAATTGCAGGGTGTTGATTTTCGAGCTGCTGATTTGACTAATGCTAGTTTCGATCACGTTACTAGCATTGAAGGTGCGGATTTTACTGGGGTTCGCGGACTTGATGAAGGGGTGAGGGCGATGCTTTGTCACCGGAGTTCGGCGGAGTTGGATAGTTGGAATTCTTTGACTAGAACTACTACTCGCGAAAGTTTGAATTGCGAGGGTGTTTGATTGTTTGGTATTTTTTTGAGAATAGTAGCCGATCGCAATTAACGCTGAAATCACGATCGATCGCCAAAACTCGGTTTTCTTAATAAAAAATCGGGTTTTTTTGATTTGGCATTAATTGCAAAATTTGGTAGCCCTGGCCGCCAATGACACTCGCCATTGAGATCGTCCTCGACGAGCAATCGCTGTCGGCGACAAAAATTATTTAGACAAAAAACTTGACATCAACCGGTAATCGAAAGTAAAAATAAATAACAGCAATCATAAATATGAGGCTTTATGTTTGATTCGCGCATCGGCGATCGGCAAGTATGGCATTGATAAGTTGCTATCCCCTACAACAATTTTGGCTAAAATACATCCGGTAAAATACGGAGACTCTAGGATTTTTTGGCAATCTAAAATCTAAAATCTAACATCTAAAATGGCATAACTCATGGCAACAGCTATTCTCGACCTGGAAATCTCCAAACTCCCGCCAGAAATTAGGGTTGAGGAGCGTTACAGCAAAGCCTTGGTTTTAATTAGACTGCACGGAAAGCCGATCGCGAGCGCTCAACTTTCGGTAGTCGGAGGTCGCATTGAGGGAGATCAATTGCGGGAAACACTGATGGATGCTGCGGGGGATAACTTGTGGAAAAACTGGCTCTACGACACTCTAGAATGGGATGAGCGGGGGCCGATGGAGGCATTGCCGATCGCCACTGTAGCGGTTTGCACGCGCGATCGACCGGAAGATTTGCGGCGCTGTCTGGAAGCGTTCATGCTGCTCCCAGACGACGGTCAGGAATACTTGGTAATTGACAATTGTCCCGCCACGGATGCTACTGAGGAATTGGTCAAAAATTACCCAAAAGTCCGCTATGTACGCGAGGACGTACCGGGCTCCAGCGCTGCCCGCAACCGAGCTTTGCGCGAAGCTAAACACGAATTCGTAGCCTTTACAGATGACGATGCAGTGCCCGATCCGAACTGGCTGCGATCGCTATTGGGGAATTTCAGCGATCGGCGAGTGATGTGCGTTACGGGGCTAATCATGCCCTTGGAGCTCGAAACAGAAGCGCAAGAATGGTTCGAGCGCTACAGCCCCCACGGGCGGGGCTTTGAACGCCGAATTTTTGACGGGGCGCAGTGCAATCCTCTGGTTGTCCATCTGGTGGGTGTTTCGGCGAGTATGGCTTTGCGTAAAAGTTCGATCGAGTTTATTGGCTTGTTTGACGAAGCTTTGGGGGCGGGAACACCCACGGTGGGCGGCGAAGACTGCGAACTGTTTGCGCGGATTTTGCGATCGGGCTACTGCATCGTCTACGAGCCCAGGGC
>NZ_JBARVX010000549.1:0-5430 GCF_049646505.1 Microcoleus sp. | reverse complement strand
ATCGAGTAGTTGATGAAAAAAATTGCATCGTTAAACTGGATAAAAACTTGGATAAAAAATATGATGTTACACGGAATCAATCAGCAAAAATGAGAATTGGCGCAACATATCTCGGAAATAATCGCTGTGAATTTACAGTATGGGCTCCCTTGCTACAAGAGGTAGCAGTCCAAATCACAGCACCGAAACCACAACTCATTCCCCTGGAAAAAAAACGGAGAGGATATTGGCAAGTTACAGCAGAAGGAATATCTCCCGGTACGCTTTATACCTATCAACTCGATGGAAAGACAACGCTACCAGATCCAGCATCCTACAGTCAACCCCAAGGCGTTCACAACCCCTCAGAAGTAGTTGACCAAAGTGCATTTGTTTGGAACGATGCCGGTTGGCAAGGGATTTCAATCGCCGACTATATTATGTACGAAGTACACGTAGGCACGTTTACCGAAAAGGGAACATTCGAGGCAATGATTGACCGTCTCGATGACTTGAAAGAATTGGGAGTTAACGCGATCGAGATTATGCCCGTGGCGCAGTTTCCGGGCGATCGCAATTGGGGTTACGACGGCGTATATCCCTTCGCCGTTCAATCCTCCTACGGCGCAGTTAACGGCTTGAAAACCCTGGTCGATGCTTGCCACCAAAAAGGCTTGGCCGTTGTCCTCGATGTCGTCTACAATCACCTCGGCCCCGAAGGAAATTACACCTCGAATTTTGCCCCCTACTTTACCGATAAATATCGTACCCCTTGGGGAAACGCCCTCAACTTTGATGATGCTGGCAGCGACGGCGTTCGCAATTTCTTTATCGAAAATGCCCTCTACTGGTTTCGCGACTTACACATTGATGCGCTGAGGTTAGATGCCATTCACGCGATTTACGACTTCTCCGCCAAGCACTTTTTAGCCGAGTTAGCCGAAAAAACCAGAGAACTTTCCCAACAGCAAGGGCGATCGTTTTACTTAATTGCTGAAAGCGACCTCAACGACGTTCGGATTATCAATCCTCCCAGCAAAGGCGGCTACGATCTCAATGCCCAATGGTGCGATGATTTTCACCACTGTTTGCACAGCCTGATTACCAAAGAAGACCGAGGGTATTACCAGGATTTTAGCGAGTTCAGAACCTTGGTGAAAGTCTTGCAAGAAGGGTTTGCTTATGCAGGAGAGTATTCGGAATTTCGGCAGCGCTACCACGGCAGTCCGGCGGGCAATTTCGACCCGGCTCAATTCGTCGTTTGTTGCCAAAATCACGACCAAGTGGGCAACCGAATGTTAGGCGAACGGCTGGCAGAACTGGTCTCCTTTGAAGCGCTCAAATTGGCAGCAGGCACGGTATCGCTTTCTCCTTACATTCCATGATTATTTATGGGAGAAGAATACGGCGAAGAAGCTCCATTTCTGTACTTTGTCAGCCACAGCGATCCAGATTTAGTCGAGGGGGTTCGCCAGGGCAGAAAAGCCGAGTTCAAAGAATTTCACGACACAGGAGAACCGCCCGACGTACAAGATCCCAAAACATTTTTGCAATCTAAGCTTAACTGGGAAAAACGCCGTGAAGGCAAGCATAAAGTGTTGTTCGATTTGTATCGAACCCTGATTAAACTTCGCCAAGAAATTCCTGCCTTGAAGTGCCGGGATCGCCAAAGTATTGAAATCAACAGTTTTGACGGTGAAAAAATCATTACCCTCCAAAGAAGCGTTGACGACAGCGAAGTTTTAGCAATCTTCAATTTCAGCGATACCACACAAAAAACTAAACTTGTACTGCCAGAAGGAAACTGGCAAAAAATCCTAGACTCATCCGATCCTCAGTGGATGGGTGACGGTTCGACGCTGCCCCAAAAACTCGATCCGGAATCGACCGTAACTTTGCCTCATCAAAGTTTTATTCTCTATAAAGTCGAATAGTTTTCAATTTCCAATTTGAATTGGAAAACAGCAACCAGCGCAATTGTTCGATCGAGAATAAGTAGAAAGGTGCAAACAAACAGCCCTATGTAGTGAAATCTAAATCCCACCCTTTCCCTCAATCCGAACAGCCTCCTGCCCGATCTCAACGATAAATATTCACGCCGACTTACTTATTACAACTTAGGTTCTATGGATTTAAAACTTTGGCCCGGTAAACCCTATCCCTTGGGTTCAAAATGGGATGGTAAAGGCACCAATTTTGCCCTATTTTCCGAAAATGCCACAGGCGTTGATTTGTGCTTGTTCGATAAAAAAGGTTGGGAAACCCGAGTGCCGCTGACAGAAGTCTACAACTTCATCTGGCACTGCTACATTCCCGGCATCAAACCAGGTCAGCAATACGGGTTTCGCGTCCGCGGCCCCTACGAACCCTCAGCCGGACACCGGTTCAACCCCGCCAAACTACTGATCGACCCCTACGCCAAAGCCATCGCCGGAGATGTGGTTCACGGACGAGAAATCTTCGGCTACGACTGGGACGACGAAGCCGAAGACCTATCCAGCAGCGAATTAGACGATTCTCACTTAATCCCCAAAGCCGTTGTCATCGATGAATCCTTCGACTGGGAAGGCGACACTCACCCGCAACTGGCTTGGCACAAAACCATCATCTACGAGATGCACGTCAAAGGTTTTACCCAACTGCATCCCGACATTCCCAAAGCCTTGCGGGGAACCTACGCCGGACTGGCCCATCCCGCCGCCATCGACCACCTCAAATCCTTGGGGATTACCGCCGTCGAACTCCTCCCCGTCCACCACTTCATCGGCTGTCCCGGCTTTCTGGATGCCAAGGGATTGCGAAACTACTGGGGCTACGACTCGATCAACTATCTCGCGCCTTACTCCCGCTACAGTGCCAGCGGCAACACCGGTCAACAGGTGAATGAGTTTAAGGAGATGGTCAAATCGTTACACGCTGCCGGCATCGAAGTGATTATCGATGTGGTCTACAACCACACGGGAGAGGGCAACCACATGGGCCCGACCATCTCGTTTCGGGGCATCGACAACGCCGTTTACTACCGCCTCATGGAAGACAATCCCCGCTACTACATGGATTACAGCGGCTGCGGCAACTCCCTCAACGTCTTCCATCCCCAAGTATTGAAGCTGATTATGGACAGCTTGCGGTATTGGGTGTTGGAGATGCACGTCGATGGGTTCCGCTTCGATTTGGCGACGGTGTTAGCGCGAGAAACCCATCGCGTCGATACTTTTGCTGCATTTTTCGATATCATCCACCAAGACCCGGTGTTGTGCGATGTCAAGTTAATCGCCGAACCTTGGGACATCGGCGAAGGCGGCTATCAAGTCGGAAAATTCCCTTTGCTGTGGTCGGAGTGGAACGGTCGCTACCGCGATACGATGCGCGACTTTTGGCGGGGAACTGACGAAACTCTCTCTCAGTTTGCCTACAGCTTTACCGGGAGTTCCGATTTGTACGAAAGTAACGGACGGCGACCCCACGCCAGCATCAACTTTATCACTGCCCACGACGGGTTTACCCTGCACGATTTAGTCAGCTACAACCAAAAACATAACGAAGCTAACGGTGAAGACAGTCGCGACGGGGAAAACCACAATCAGTCTTGGAACTGCACGATGGTGGAATTCCCAGATACCGAAGCGCTAGAAGAGGGAGAATATCCGCCTCCGCCAGACCCCTGTGCTGGGGACGGGGAAACTGACGATCCCGAAGTGCAGGCGTTGCGAGAACGCCAAAAGCGGAATTTTTTAACTTCGTTACTGCTGTCCCAAGGGGTGCCGATGCTGGTGGCGGGAGATGAAATGGGGCGAAGTCAAGGAGGCAATAACAACGCTTACTGTCAGGATAACGAAATATCCTGGGTGGATTGGGGATTGCAGTTCAAAAATGCTGACTTGCTCGAATTTACCCGCCAGTTAACCCGCTTGCGGCGCGAACATCCGGTGTTTCGCCGGCGTAAGTGGTTCCAAGGACGCGCGATTCACGGTTCTGGAGTTAGCGATATTGCTTGGTTCAACCCCGATGGCGGGGAAATGACTGACGAACAGTGGCAAGTGGGATATGCTAAGGCGATCGGCATTTTCCTCAACGGCGAACAACTTGCTACGCCAAATGCTCGCGGCGAACGGATTATCGACGATAGTTTTATGTTGTTTTTCAACGCTTACTGGGAGACGCTCGATTTTGTGATTCCCCCCCGCCTTCAAAGTTTGGAGTGGATTGCCGTGCTTGACACTGCTGAACCAAAATTTGTCGAATCTGAAGGACGAATTTATACGGATGGGAAAAGTGTTCCTGTAACGGCGCGGTCGGTGGTAATTATCAAGTGTCTCAAATAAGATTGGCGATCGATCGCTAAACAGTAATAGCTGATTTATTTAAAACCCGGTTTCTTGAAGAAATCGGGTTTTTAATTGACTCTAAGGATCTAAAACTTAATAATACCAATTTCATAAAGTTATGCTACTACCGAAAGTTTGAATCCCCCCCTTTATACGGGGGGGATGTGGGGGGTAGATATGTAGCGCTATTTTATTAATTTGGTATAACTTAAGCACCTCCTACAGTTTTCTTTCCTGCAAGTTGCCTTCCTCAAAGGAGGCAGAGCCTCGCCTATCTGCATTACCAGGCAGAGCCTGGTAACGAGCAACCCGATTTCTTCAAGAAACCGGGTTTTTAATTGACTCTAAGCTGCTACTTTTGCTCTCACTTGATTTACAAAGTTTGACAGCATTTGCAATCCCGTACTTGAAGATTTTTCTGGGTGAAATTGTACTGCCATCAGATTGTCTTTAGCTATGGCGGCTGTCACCGTCTGACTTCCGTGCGTCACCACCGCAGCTTTCACTGTTGAGTCCACCGGATCGACATAATAGGAATGCACTAAATAAACCCAAGGTTGAGATGAAAGATTTTGCCACAGCGGCAAATTTGGTTGAGTGAATTCTAATTGATTCCATCCCATGTGCGGAATGGTTAATCCCGGTTCCGAGCGAAATCGGCGCACTTTTCCGGCAATAATTCCCAATCCCGGTTCTGTGCCTTCTTCGGAACTGTCAAACAGCATTTGCAAGCCCAAACAAATGCCTAAAAAAGGCTTTCCAGAGGCGATCGCACTTTTTATCGGTTCTATCAAATTGCGCGATCGCAAATTCTGCATTGCCGGGTCGAAGGAACCCACCCCGGGCAAAACCACCGCATCAGCCTGCTCGATTGTAGCAGGAGAATCCGTAATTTTTGGCACTGCACCAACATTTTCTAAGCCTTTACAGACCGAGTGCAGATTGCCCATGTCATAGTCTACTACTGCGATGACAGACATTGACTTACTTGCCTTATATTATTAATATTGCTATTATTGCATAAAATTAGTTATTGGTTATTGGTTATTGGTTATTGGTTATTGGTTATTGGTTATTGGTTATTGGTTATTGGTTATTGGTTATTGGTTATTGGTTATTGGTT
>NZ_JBARVX010000548.1:0-12569 GCF_049646505.1 Microcoleus sp. | reverse complement strand
ATTTGTCCCGGAGTGACTGTGGGCGATAATAGCACGATCGGCGCAGGCAGCGGTGTGGTCAAAGATATTCCTGCAAATGTCGTTGCTGCGGGGAATCCTTGCCGCATTATCCGGCATTTATAGCGGTTCGTGCAAAAAATGAGGTATTGATCGATCGCTCCCTCAATCCCTCAATTCCCCATTCTAAAATCTAAAATCTAAAATCTAAAATCTAAAATCGACTGACTTCTGACCTTTTTGAGAAAGGCTATAGCTAGATGTGGTACGATCGACTCGCTGGCGCGATCGGCTCTTTGGAGCTTACCCCAACAATTTTAGATATTAGATACAGCCAGTTTGAGATTTTTCAAGTCAAAGCCCCCAGAAAAATCCGTGCAAAAAATCTAAAATCTAAAATCGCTTGGTTTTTCGCGAACGGTTTTCAACTCCTACTCAAAAGATTTTTTTATGACGACTGCAACAGTTTATCCCACCGCCCCCGATCTCTGCACCGACGACTACATCGCAGTGGGCTTGGCCACTTGCTTCATCAAAGAAGAAGGCGAAGTTCATCAAGTAAAAATCATCGAAGCTATCCCCTCTGCAGCTTTGGAAGCAATTGTCAAGGGAATTCCCACATCTTATGAAATGGCTTGGGGCACGACTTTAGGAGCGGTGCTGGAGGGCGACTCACCCAAAAGGCTGCCGGAATTCCCCCCGGAAGCTCAGTTTAGCGACGAATTCGGGTTTCGGGCGATCGCCGCAGCCCGCACTTACAAAATCCGCCCCGAGGCTCAAGTTCACATTCCTTCAGGAACAGTTCGCAACGACTTTGCTTATTCATTAGAACGCAAAAGAGTCCTCAATTCCGAGCGCATCGTTCGCACTGAAGACAATGTGAAACAGCACGATCACACTCACAAGGTTCTTTAAATTAAGTCGCCAAACTGCGGCTATTTAGCACGGAAAATAGTTTTGAGTTTTGAAATGTGAATTAAATATTTCTTAAATTTTTCGTTCATTAATAACTCAAAACTTTTCAAATTTTATTATTAAGAAAAACGCCCAATTCCTCAAGGTAGGTTGCGCCTTGCTTAATCAAAAAACGCCCATATCTCAACATTACCCGATCGCACAAAATTTAAACATCTCAACCTAGGCTGCGCCGAGCAGCGAACCTTACCAAACTGAGAGCAATTCTTAACAACACTTAACAAAATATAAGCGGTTGCTGAAATGTTTTAATTTGCCAAAAATATGGTAGGCTCTGATGCCAGTTTAGGATCGAAAACTTAATAACTTAAACACCTCCTACAGTCCTCTCTCCTGTAAGTTGCCTTCCTCAAAGGAGGCAGAGCCTCCGGATCTGCATTACCAGGCAGAGCCTGGTAACGAGCAATTAAGAGCTTGCTGAAATGTTTTAATCGCTCAAAAATATGGTAAAATCTAATGCCAGTTTAACAGAGTGAGCCGGCCAACGGGAAAAAATCAAAAAATCCCCGCACTTATTCAATGCTAGTAGTTTTCAGACTGCTCGCAGGCGAGCAAGTGCATCGCAGGTGAGCTGAGGATTTTAATCTCACAAATTGGTCAAACCATGCGAAGCTTTGCGAAAGTGAAGTGGTGGAAATTAACAAGATTGTTGCAAGCGGGATTTAAGGGAAAATACAATTTTCCCTACAAAATTGCGCTGTTAATTTTGGGCGCAACAATTCTAGCAGCTAGCATCATTGGTTGCATCAGCTATCACAGCGCGCGCCGCTTGATTGTGGACAATTTAGAGCGAAATGCTTTGTTAGAGGTGAAGCAGCGCGGGAACAAGATCGATCGCTGGATCGGTACGAGAAAGGCTGAGATCGAACTCCTCGCTAACACTCCTCCGGTGCGATCGATGAATTGGTATGTGGCAGGGCCTTATTTGAAATCCGAAGTAAATCGACTGCAAGAATTCCAGCATTTTGCATTAATTGACTCCGACGGTTCTTATTTCACTACAAAAGTCGGCAGAGCTTTGATTAATGTCAGCGATCGCCAACACTTCAAAAAAGCAATGGCTGGCGAAGTCTATGTTTCAGATCCTACAATTTCTCGCACGCTAAAACAACAAAGTATTGTTCCCATTTCGGCTCCGGTGCGCTCAAATTCGGCAAATTATCGAGATACAACGGCACAAAAGCCGATCGGAGTAATCAACGGCGTTATTAGCATCGACAGAATTGCCGAAGTAGTAGGAAAGCTGGAATATGGAGCCGGAACTTATGCCTTTGTTCTCAATTCTCAAGGAATCCCCATTGTCTATCCCGACGCTCGGTTAATCGGAAATATCGACAAGCCTGCTCCGAGTCTGTTACAGTCGGCAGATGCTAATTTGGCAAATGTAGCCAGGGAGATGGTTTATCAAAAAACGGGCATTTTGCTGACTAAAATCAACGAAGCCAAAGTTTATGTTGCTTATCTTCCCTTAGAACAAGCTGAATGGTCGATCGCCCTAGTCATTCCTTCCCACAATCTGGAAAAAGAACTAATCCCCTTAAACATATTAGCAGCAGCCGCCGCCATACTCTTCGCCACAGCTATTTTCGCAGCAATTGCGGCACTGATTCTGTTTGCCAAAAATGGCATCCGCACTCGCACAGAAGCGATTCTCCACCGTTTGACAGGACGCATTCGCGCTGGCTTGGGGATCGATCGCATCCTGCAAACAACAGTAGAAGAACTCGGTACATTGTTAAAGCTCGATCGAGCAATATTCGGCTGGTACGACCCCCGACAAGATACAGTAGAATTTTGCTGGGAATATTGCCGAAAAGGTTTACCGCAGCGCTTGGGAATCTTCGGCGCGACGGGAGGGCCATCGGGAGATTTAGCTGCACGGCTGCAGCGTTGCGAAACAGTAATTCTCAATAAAACCTCCGCCTCTGATGTCGCAGGATTTCAAAAATCCGCCCATCTCGAACTCACAAACAGCCGCTACGCAACAGTACCCGTACTTACTCAGACTAATCGGCTGGGATATTTGTTCGCCATTGCTAATCGGCAGTTTGCGAATCCAGACGAATTAGAAGTTTTGGAAGCAACAGCAGACTCGCTGGCGATCGCAATTTCCCAATCGCAACTCCAGGGACAAATTCAAGAAGAACTCAAACTTTTAGAAGAATTACTAGCCCAACTCAGAAGAACCGAAGAGCATTTAGTAAAAAGCGAAAAAATGGCAATTTTGGGTCAACTCGCCGCCGGAATTTCCGAGGACATTAATAACCCAATTAACTTTATTTACGGTCGCCTAATTCACGTCAACGATTATATCAAATATTTGCTCGAAATAATTCGCCTTTATCGCGAACAGTACCCCCAACCAGTGCCGCGAATTGCCAGAGAAATAGAAACCTTCGACCTAGATTTTATCAGCCAAGACTTGCCGGCAACTCTCAATTCTCTGAAAATAGGAACCGATCGCATTCGGCAGCTCGTAGTGGCTTTTCGGAAAATTTCACTTCCTGACGAAGCTAACAAAGAACGAACCAACGTTCGCGAAAGTATCGACAATATTCTGCTATTGCTCGCTCACAGGCTGTCTCCCAAAGTATTAGTAGTCAAGGAATATAACAACCAGCCACCAATTTTGTGCTATCCCGGTCAACTCAGCCAAGTATTTACGAATATCCTCAGCAGTGCGATTGATGCTGTTAACAGTCTTGACAACTCCGAGCCAATCATTACAATTAAAACAGATATAGTAGAGCATTTTTCTGGCAGGTTTATTGCAGTATCGATCGCCCACAACGGCTGCAGAATCCCGCCGGAGATTCAACAGAGAATATTTGACCCGTTTGGTGCTACTAAATCAATGAAAAATTTTACAGGATTGCGACTGTCGGCTTGCTATAAAATTATTGTAGAATTGCACGGCGGTATTTTTACCGTTCAATCTCCAGTACAGTCTGAAATTGAATCTCAAACTGGAGGCGGTGCTGAGTTTATAGTACAATTGCCGATCGTTTGATATCAAGCCCGCAAAACAGAAATTCGTTGCTGCAAAACGGATCGCGATCGGATTAGGGGAACAATAAAGGCGCGATAACAGCAAACAACCAGCCTCCCATTACCAAAACTTCCACAACAATTAATAGGATATTTTTGTTCATTTTTATACCATTTTTCTTTCATATGTGCTACTACCCCCCCCACTCCCCCCCGAAATAATGGGGGGTTGGGGGGGTAATATCCAGCGCTACTTTATGAAATTGGTATGACATTAAGAGCGATCGACAAAAGAGCGAATTTTGCGCCACCAAGCAGCCGGCGAATCCTCCGGGCGGTACGCAACATCAAACACCGACAAAATTAGCGGCAAACCCCCCACTTTCGCACTCATCAACAAGTGCATCAGCAGACAAAACACTAATACCGCCCAACCAGAAAGGTGCAAATAATACCAAACCTGCGTCAAATCCCCCGCCGGAAGCCATTCTTCCTTAACCATACTTCCAGAGGCGATCGCCCAAGTCAGCGCTAACAACATCAAAGTATTTACAATCCGGTGCAAACTGTACCACCAAATCGGTTTTCCCAACTGAGTTAGTTTGCCAAAAGAATCCGGCTGCACCAAGCGTTGTTGACCTGCGTGGAAACTGTACAATGCAAAAGCCGGCATCACTCCTAACAGCAACAGCTTGCCGAAAGTGCCGTGAATCCCGATGATATCAGCAATCGGAGGCGCGGGCACTTTGCCCAACCGCCCGTCATAGGCGTTGTACACCAAAAATGCGGTCAAAATTGCTAAAAGGGCGATCGCACCGTTAAGCCCGTGCAGCAATCTGAGCAACAATGGCTGGTAAGGTTTAGGTTGCGGCATTGTCAACTTTGGTACTGAAAAACTCCCGATCGTACATTACAACTAATCCCGGCATTTTTCAACCCTGCAAATTATGAAATAAATGTGATTAAAAAATGAATGTATTGTGATAAAACGGTAATTTTATCGAGGTTTAGTGTAGACTAAAATTGTCTAAAAAAATCTTTAATCGTAACGTTTTACACTTTAAAAAAATGGATGCAGCCACTACCGTCTTTCTTTCCTTGGGACTAGCAACAGATGCTTTTGCTGTGGCGATTTCTAGCGGTTTAGCAATCAAACACATGAAGCTCAATAAAGCTTTGAAAATAGCCTTATTTTTCGGCTGCTTTCAAGCTTTGATGCCCGTAATCGGATGGTTGGCAGGTCTGAGTTTTAGTTCTTGGATAACACCGATCGACCATTGGATAGTTTTTGGGCTTTTGAGTTTCATTGGCGGTAAAATGATTTACGAATCGCTGCAGGGCGAAGAAAGCGAAAAAAAGTTCAATCCCTTACATACTGGAACTTTGATAACCCTGTCGGTGGCGACGAGTATCGATGCCCTCGCAGTGGGAGTCGGATTTGCTGTCTTGAAAGATTCTATTGCTCAGGCGGTGACTGCGATCGGATTTATTACTTTCTTTTTAGCTTTTGCGGGCGTGTTTATTGGACACAAGTGCGGCAACTTATTTGCCAATAAAATCGAGATATTGGGCGGAGCAATTTTGATTTTTATTGGTAGCAAAATCTTATTTGTACATTTAACAGAAGCGACAATAATTACAGGGCAGTAGTCAGTAGTCAGTAGTCAGTAGTCAGTAGTCATTAGTCATTAGTCAGTAGTCATTAGTCAGTAGTCATTAGTCAGTAGTCATTAGTCAGTAGTCATTAGTTATTTTCCCAATGACCAATTCCCAATTCCCAATTCCCAATTCCCAATTCCCCAAAGATGCTATAACAGAAATATTGCGTTAAAGGAAAAAAAATTCCGTGCTGAAACTTTACGGCGGAGCCCGCAGCAGGGCCTCTATTGTCCAGTGGTATCTCGAAGAAATAGCGGTTCCCTACGAATTCGTCACCCTAGATATGCAAGCAGGGGAACACTTGCAGCCAGAGTTTCTGGAAATTAACCCGATCGGCAAAGTACCGGCAATTGTGGACGGAGATTTTAAACTTTGGGAATCCGGCGCAATTTTGCTGTATTTAGCTCAAAAATACGGTAAAATGCCCGAAAGTGTCGAGCAGCAAGCCGAAATCGTGCAGTGGGTGATGTTTGCTAACGCTACCCTCGGCCCGGGAATATTTGTCGAAGCAAGTCGCGATCGCGAAACCCCCCGCCTGTTAACACCCCTCAATCAAATCTTCGAGAAACAGCCGTTTTTAATGGGCGATGAATTCGGCGTCGCCGATGCAGCAGTCGGGTCAATTTTATGCTACATTCCGATGATGCTGAAACTAGACCTCAGCGCTTATCCGGCTGTTTTAGATTACATGAAGCGGATCTCGGAAAGACCGGCATTCCAAAAGGCGATCGGCCAGGGCTAAACATAGCATATCAAAATTATTCAGCTCTCTCCGCTCTTTCTCTGCGTTCTCTGCGTTCTCTGCGGTTAAATAATTCCAAAACAACCGTAAACGAGATCGAACCAAAAACTCAACAGCTAAAAGCAGGGGCTAATTTGTGAATAGCCCCTGCTTTTACTAAAATCCGACTTATCTGAACCCGACAGCCGCTTGCCAAACAAAAGCCAGCAGCAAGAAAAACACGGGAATCACTGGCAAAACATTAACCAGCGGGTCAAATATCGCATAAGCTTCGGGCAGTTTTGCTAAAAGTAATGCAGCTTCCATGAATCAACCTACCTATCCAACACAATTCTAATAATTGTCGCATATCTTCACCAAAGGAGCTCACGATCGATCGACAGTCGGTGTCAGCCAGTGGGCAAACTCTTCAGTAAATCGATCGGCCAAAATCGCCTCCCGCATTTTTCCAGTAAAGCGAATCAACTCCGTGACGTTGTGCAGCGCCAGCAAAGTATAGCTGAGAGCTTCCTTAGCCCGCGCCAAATGAGCCAAATAAGCCCGACTGAATTTTTGGCAGGTATAGCAAGGACAAGACTCATCCAGCGGAGCAAAATCCTCCCGAAACCGAGCATTTTTCAAATTCCAGCGTTCCCCGCGCACAAAAGCCGTCCCGTGGCGGCCCAGCCGAGTTGGAATCACGCAGTCAAACATATCTACACCGCTCGCCACCGCCAGCGCCATTTCCCGATAGGTGCCAATCCCCATCAAATAACGGGGCTTATTTGCAGGTAACAGGGGCGCAGTAACTCTCACAATCTCTGCGATCAAATCCCCCGATTCGCCGACGCTAACCCCGCCGATCGCATAACCGGGCAAATCTAAGTCTACCAACTGGTTCGCCGCGCGCGATCGCAAATCGGGGAAAACACCCCCCTGCACGATGCCGAACAAAGCTTGTTCCGGGCGCGAGTGAGCCTGCATACAGCGCTGCAGCCAGCGGTAAGTGCGATCTGTCGCTGCCTCCACCTCGTCCCGCGTAGCGGGGTAAGGCGGACACTCGTCAAAGGCCATAATCACGTCAGCGCCCAACTCGTTCTGAATCTCGATCGATTTTTCCGGCGTTAAATTAATGATGCGGCCGTCGCGGGGAGCTCGAAAAGTCACCCCATTCTCCGAAATAGTCCGCATTTGGCTCAAGCTAAACACCTGAAAGCCGCCCGAATCCGTCAGAATCGGGCCCGGCCAAGCCATAAATTTGTGCAATCCGCCCGCACCCGCGACAATCCGTTCCCCCGGCTGCAGGTGCAAGTGATAAGTATTCGCCAAAACCATTTGAGCTCCCGCGTCTTCAAGATGTGCCGGAGTCAAAGTTTTGACATTAGCCAGAGTGCCCACGGGCATAAACTTTGGCGTTTCCACAACACCGTGGGGAGTGGTAAAAACTCCTGCACGCGCTTGGGTATGGCTGCAGTTAGCCTTACATTTAAAAGAAAATCTCCCGTTGTCTTCAGTCATTAGTCTCCGTCGATCGTTAACCGCTACTCGGCCGTCCGTGTTATTTAATCTATTGTTGTTGACATCGCGACAAAAAAAACCATCACCCCGCCCAAAAACGGAGACAATTTTCCGACAATTGTCGTGGAGGGCAAAAAATTTTAGACCTTAGTTCTACCTCCCAGATTCACGGCGCTGCGAGTAAATCTAAAATCTAAAATCTAAAATCTAAAATCTAAAATCTAAAATCGACTGACTGGTGATTAAAACTGAGAATCATCCTCATCCAATTGCAGATCCCAGTTTCCTGAGAGTACCTGATCGACAACTGCATCCAAAGCTGCAGCATTTAAATTCCGGGAGACTTGCTCTTGCAAAGGATTGGACAGGGGAATTAACCGCAACTGCCGCCCCTCTTGAATCAGGTCAAAATAAGCACCATCTTCAGGCGACTGTTTCAGTTCCAGGTAATCAAAACTATATACGTTCAAATAAAGCGCGTGGTTGGCAATCATGGTAGAGCGGTGGGGGTTGGCGAAGACTTCGAGCACGTACCCTTCGCCTTCGCTGTAAATCTTGCCATCTTGGATGTGAAGGTAGCGCACACGTCCTAAATCAAACAGCAATCTTTTGATATCGCGCTTGTTGACGACAATGCCTGTATCGATGATGCAAGGAGCAACTACCCTGTTATTCGATTGGTCGTGACTCATGGAGTAAAAGCCTCTGTTGTAGTATGTTCCCGTTTTGGAAATCGGGGAGTTAGCTAGAATTCTGGATACGGGAAACCGGAATCTTGAGTTTAGTCATTTTAGATAGGGAGCTTCGGAAGCGCTGCTGGCAGAGGTTTTCCGGGGAAAATTGCTCGGACAGGAGGAATGCCCGATCCAAAGGACTAGGGTGTTACAGTTCCAATTCTGGCACAAGCTAATGAATTGACAACTGCAGACAAGATGAAAAACTTTCTATCTTATGGTGGATGATAAATTGGTTCGCTCTACGGTTGACTTTTTCCGGAATCAAGGCGCTGCCATTGCAGCCGCAGTCGCGTTTTATACTTGTTTGCCGATGCCGGTGTCTTGGACTTTGGAGTTTCGGGGCATTGCTCGCTTGGCTCCGGCGATCGGGCTTTTGATCGGCGGGATGCTGGGACTGGCGGATCTTGGGTTGCAGTTGCTGGGGATGCCTGCTCTGACTCGATCGGCCTTGGTGGTAGTTTTGGGCATCGCCATCACTGGCGGGCTGCACCTAGACGGGGCAATGGACGCGGCGGACGGGCTTGCCGTACCCGACCCCGTGCGCCGGCTGGAAGTGATGCGCGACAGCGTTACAGGGGCTTTTGGGGCGATGGCTGCGATCGCGATCGTCCTGCTGAAAACTGTCGCTCTTTCGGATTTGAATCACTATCGGTGGCTGGCTTTGATGGGTGTGGCGGGTTGGGGAAGGTGGGGCCAACTGGTGGCGATCGCCCGCTATCCCTATCTCCGGGCCGAGGGTAAGGGAGCTTTTCATAAAGAATCGATTTATTCACCTTTTGATTTTATCCCAGGAGTTCTGTTGTTGGTGAGTTTGAGCGTGCTGCAAGTTGTCTTGGATGGCGATCGGTGGCTGTTGGCGGTGGGGATGGCTTTGGGCGGAAGCGCGATCGGAATTTTTGCCGGAGCCTGGTTCAACCACCGTTTGGGCGGCCACACGGGCGATACTTACGGTGCTGTAGTTGAGTGGACGGAGGCTTTGTTGCTGTGTCTTTTGGTGGCTTTGGAAGGGTGAACAGTTGACTGTTATTGGTTATTTGTTATTTGTTATTTGTTATTTGTTATTTGTTATTTGTTATTTGTTATTTGTTATTTGTTATTTGTTATTTGTTATTTGTTATCTGTTACCTGTTACCTGTTAACCAATAACCCATAACTGTTAACCAATAACCCATAACCAATAACCCATAACCAATAACCCATAACCAATAACTAATGACCAAATTGTTGCCAGACTTTAGAGTATTGGTATTCGATCGGGTTTTTTGCTGTCAATTGTCCGCTGTTATGCCCGATCGCGATCGCTTTAAGGCGGTGCTTGATAATCCACACAAATTACCAGACCTGAGAGCAGTTCCTGGAGAGTTTCATGGGAAACTTGACCTAAACTGCGAATGAATCGTTCGGTTGAAAGGCTGCGAACTTGTAAAACGTTTCCCGCAGAGTCTCGATCGAGTTTATTTTGTGAGTTGGCATCAATGCGTACCATGAACGGGCGATCGCTAAATTTTTCTTGCCAGCTTGCGATCGGGATAATGATTCTAATTGGAATTGGGTTAAAAAGATCGGAACTGATAACAACGACAGGGCGAGTTTTTTGAATTTCCTGTCCTCGCGTCGGATTGAGATCGACCAACCAGATTTGGCCGCGTTTGGGGTTAGTCATTCTGCATCCACTCTTCGGTATCCAATATGGAAAATTCTGTGAGTTCAGGGTCGGTTATAAAATCATCGGCAGTTGCAGGAATCGATCGCGCTAGAATCTGATGGCGTTCCTCTAGGGGCAGCGCAGCGATTTGTCGTAGGGATAGCTTGGAAATTGTGATTTTTTCACTGGATTTTTGCCATAAAAATTCAGTGAAGTCGAGAACCTCTTGCTGCTTTTCGGGGGGTAAATACCGCAGTTTTTCTAAAATAAGTTGCTCGATATTGGCAGCGTTTTGCATAATTAGCTCTTTACCTTTCCTGTAGTTTAGCTTAAACTTAATCGGAACTACAACACCAAGGACGGCATCGTATTCTCTCTTTTCGCTCTGGATTTTGTGCTATAGCAGTTTTACCTGTTTACTATTGGAAGGGTACGCGGGCGATCGACCTTTTTTGAGGTAATTTCACCAGACTTAACATTATTGACAATTCATTTGCCGAGCGCGATCGACTGCAGCCTGCAATTTTTCCCCCAGTATCCCAACGTGCGGCTCTTGTAACATCCCCAAATGGTCGCTATGGATCTCGTGAATCTCTATTCCTCCCTTCACTACTTCGCCCCAACCCAATTCGCGATCGGCACCAAACAAGATGGCACTCTCAACCGCTTTGAAGATAGTCGCTCCACCAGAGTAAACTCCCGCTACATAGTGTCTCAATGCCTCTTGATTGAGTTCTCGATGAGTGAAGTTTTCCAAATAAATCGGCAAAGGACGCCCGATCGATCGGTAAAATTTGCACAATATTCTCCACTGAATCTCAGTAAGGCTTTCGATTTTCCCGCTCAGATTGCTCTTGGCTTTATTGATAAATACACCAGGTGTCAGGTGTAAAACTTTCATCGCCCGTTGACCGCGTTTTATTGCAGGAGAATGTTTAAAAGCATCCGGGCCGTAGGTATCCAACAATCCCAGCAAAGCTACCTTTTCACCTTTGGCATCAAGTTGCCTAGCTATCTCAAAAGCTACTGTCCCCCCAAAAGATACTCCTAACAGAAAATAAGGACCGTGCGGCTGGAAACTTTGCATTTCTTTGATGTAATAAGCAGCCAATTCCTCAACTCGATTGGGAGGAGCCAATTTGTCATCCATAATTTGAGTAGACAGGCCCAAAACTGCCTGCGATGGCTCCAAATGATTCAGCAAAGGACGGTAAAATTCCAATCCCCTACCGAGTACGTGAATGCAGAATAGAGGCGGTTTGTAACTCCCTGTTCCCGGTTGAATAACTACCATTGACGGAGACGGAGACGACCATTCCGGTTCGCGGAGAATATCAGCCAATTGTTCGACTGTTGGCGATTGGAAAATTGCAGATAGCGGCAGTTTTTTGCCGAATACTTTTTCAACTTCAGCTAACAGGCTCGCTGCTAGCAGCGAATGTCCTCCTACATCGAAGAAATTGTCCCGGACACCAATTGAATCGATGCCTAAAACTTGCTGCCAAATTTCTGTCACCTGGGATTCTAACTGGTCGCGGGGGGCAACAGCGATTGTTTCGTCGGGCGCAATGCTAGCAGATTGCCATTTTTGAGTGGTCAAAGCGCGGCGGTCAACTTTGCCGTTCGGGTTCAAGGGCAAAGCGTCGAGGAACGCAAACCCAACGGGTATCATGTAGTCTGGCAGCCTTTGTTTCAGGAAACTCCGCAGGGTTGCTGCTGCGAGAATTGTGTCAGGGCGGGGTACTGCATAAGCTGCCAGACATTTGTTGCCGGCAGCATCTAACTGAACTGCAATTGCTACTTGAGCGATATCTGGATGTGCGGCTAATACTGCTTCAATTTCTCCGACTTCTATGCGGAAACCGCGAATTTTTACTTGATTGTCGGTGCGTCCGAGATATTCGATATTACCGTCGGGTAGGTAGCGGGCTAAATCTCCGGTTTTATAAAGATTTGAAGAAGGAAGAAGGCTTGAAACCGATCGCTCTTCGGCATTTTTCCATCCATTTTCTGGGTCGATCAAAGGATTTGGAATGAACCTTTCGGCTGTCAAATCCGGGCGGTTGAGGTAGCCTCTGGCTAAGCCTGCACCCCCTGCGTACAACTCCCCTGGCACGCCGATCGGCACTGGCTGCAAATGCCGATCGAGTATGTAAACTTGAGTATTGGCGATCGGTCTGCCGATCGGCACCGAATTGCTAATTTGACTGTCTGGGGCGATCGTAAAACAGCAAGTAAAAGTCGTATTTTCGGTCGGCCCGTAGCCGTTAATTAACTGGCAATTAGGAGCCTCTGCGAGCAATTTCTGGACGTGGGGAACCGATAAAAC
>NZ_JBARVX010000547.1:0-4914 GCF_049646505.1 Microcoleus sp. | reverse complement strand
TGTGCAAAATGACGCTGTGACAAACCTCTTTCCCTTCAGGATAAAACGGGCGCTGCACCTTGAGGGGCGCTTGCATTTGATTGTGGATGATTTGAGTTGAGCCGCTGCGGTTGGCGTAGACTAAATTGAGGCGGCCGTGCCATCCAGTTTGAATGTTATTTGTAGGTTGTTCAGTCGAGTTTTGAATCACAGATTTTTAGAATTAAATGTTAAGAGTTACACTTTTTTTCAGAATTTATTAGATGTATATTCATCATTTTTTTGCTAGTATCACATAATCATCAAGCCCATAATGCGGATCGTAATGTAACTTAAAGTGCTGGCGGAAAAGTGGACTGATAAATTTCTGGACAGGTAGATTTTCTCTAGCAAATTTTCCAAAATTATAATTAGATTTCCTGCTATCGGTAGAACTTAAATATTTATACCAAACCAAGTTTAATTCCAAATTTTCAACAAATTGTTTAACTACACTTAGCTCCTGTTGGCAATCATCAACTTGACGAACATTGTACGGCTTTAGCAACTTTTTTTCTTGAATAATTAGCAAAGCGTAACCCGAATCATTCAGGCTGCTTGTAAATATATCCTTGTAAATTTGAAGGGATTTTTCTCTTCTCTCCTCATCATTAAAAAAACAGTGAGAAATCACTATAAAATCAAAGAATTTTTTGGGCAGTCTTTTAGATTGATTTTCCCCATCAAAGATACTAGAAGTATCAAAACGAAAGTAAGCATTCATCGCCTGGGGTTCCATGTACTGCCGCCAAAACTGGAGTCCGCGATATTGAAAAGCTTTTTGCTGTTCCAAAGAGTAGTAGGATATGTGCATTGGTGGCATTGAAAAAAAGTCGCTACTGCTTTGTAGCAACAAACCAAGTCCGTAAGCAACAGTACCCGGCCCCGCCGCAATATCGAGGATATTGAGTTTAGTTGGCAACAACCCTGCTTTGTAAACCAGGAACCAAGCTAAATATGTACAATAGACGTTATCTAGGAAATATCTCATTAAATAGATGTGAGGACTTAGCTCAAAACTGTATTGAGGATCTTGTCCTTCTTTCAGTTTTTGTATGTCGTCAATAGCTTGTTTAAGTAAATAATCAATATTGGTTTTTTCGCGGGTCAACTTATTGATTTCGTTCTTGATGAAGCCCGCCAAATGTTGTTCAAATTTATTAAATACCTTGTCATCAATCCCAGTGCATTGAATCATACTTGCATCGCATTCTATCAATTTGAAAGCTTTGGAAATATATTCAATCAACTTTGTGTCGGGAAACAAGGTTGATTCATCAATCAGCGCCAGAGAATCGTCAAGTTGCCCGAAGCTTAGTTGTATTTCTAATTCTGCTAAATGCCGATCGCCTTCTTTGATGCGGTCATTTTTTTTCTGCAATAACTTCTCAAGCTGTAGGCGCTCTTTAAATAGCTTCTGCTGCCATGAGAGTTTTGCCCCGGAATTTTCTATTTGTTTTAACAGTTGTTTGGCAACTCGATTATTTTGACTTTTAACGGCTTCGTTAAACTGATGGGAACGCCACCAGTTAGCCAGCGGATTACTCATAGCCAAACCCCTCTTTACCTTCCATGATTTCAACATCCGGGAGCATCGCAATTAATTTATCTTTAAACTTGCGATAACTCTGTTGTTCGCTATTGTACCACCAATCGTACTTTTGTTTAAGAGCTAATGCTTCCTCGCGAGTTGACGCAGTTAGCGATCGCCCGTTGCTGGCATGAAAATCCTGAATTACCACCCGATCTACAACTTCCAGCTTGTTAATAAAATTAGCTTCATCTTCCGGTAATGTAGGGAGTAGTGGCGTCACAGTTATAGAAAATCTGACTTCGCAATTTTCTCGGTAAGGAAAGCTATCTCTTAGTTTTGCCATAGCTTTGAGTCTTGCAGGAATACTCGGCGATTTTGGTTCAAAATCTTTCCTCACTTTTTCGCTACCAGTGGGAATGCTCATGTTAATTCGCAACCGCTGAAATTGCTGTAAAATATCGACATCTCTAATTATCATAGGACTGCGAGTTTGGATAACCAGCGTTGGTTGATAGGGAAGCATCACTGGTAACAAGTACCTAGTTAATCGTTTTTGAGATTCAATGGGCTGATACGGATCTGTGACACTACTCATGTAAATGCTAGGTGGTCGATCGGGGTTTTTTTTGTACCAAATATGCAAATCTTTCTTTAAAATTTCCGCTGCATTTTGCTTGATAATTACCCAATCTCCCCAATCCTGCCGCATCTGTGAATTAGGGCTAAAAGCAGCAGCATAACAATAGCTGCATCCGTACTGACACCCGCGATAAGGATTCAGCGTGAAATCGTAAGCATTGATAAAGCCAGTCGCTTTGTTGAGCAATGACTGTGCATTTTGTGCATACACTTTGGCACTTCCAAACTTCTCTACGAGTGCGACTGTGTGTTGCTCGTCGGCGGAATATCCTTCATACTGAGACTTTACCATGATTGAACCTGCTACAGTATTACAATGAAAAATGTTTAGGAATGATCGAGGCGATGGTGCTTCGATCTTACTACTTCACTTTACCGCACTCAACAAACGTTAGTCAAACACTGGGGAATTACTCAACTTTACAATAAGTTTTTTGAAGAACCAACAAGTCAACTTTATAAACTTCATGAAGCGCTCGATCGCGAATGTAATGCAGCTTACGGATTTACTGACAGCGACGATATTTTAGCAAAACTGCTGGAATTGAACCTAGAACTGGCAGAAACCGAAAAACAAGGTCAGCCCATAGTTGGGGCCACAGCCCCGAATTAAGCGAAAATACTAATTGCCAGGTAAAATTTTTTATCCATTTCCTCTGCAATTCTTGCCCAGCATCAAGGCAAAATTGAGATCCATCCCCAAATCGGACTGGGTACGGAATTTGTGATTGCTTTGCTTGTTGCTGTCTAAAACAGGATACACACAAATTCACGATAAAAAACTCTCCAATCATATTGGGGCTATTTGGTATTTTATTCATGAGTATAACGTTAGTTTATCTATCAATTAAAACCCTGGCCTTGCTATGCAGGACTACCAGGAATTGAAAGCGGCCAACAAGCAACTTACAGAATGGGATGCGGAACTGAATCGGTTACACGAGCGCGACGGCGATTTGGTGCTGAAGGTGCAGATGTTGGAGCAAGAACTCAAAGAAGCGCAGCGCTCACGGGAAGCAAATCAAAATGTGGCTCCGACCAACGCGGATTTTCCAGAGCCGGCAGACTTGCTCAACCAGTTGAAAGGGCAGCGCAAAAAGTCGATCGCAAGTTTGGCAGACATTGAGGTGATTCTAGAGTTGCTCGATCGAGCTGGCGGGGCGTTGTGAGGGAACCTTGACTTGCTGCTGGAGCTGAAGTCTTTTGCAAGTAAGGCATGACTGTTACCAAAACTTGATACTCAGTTGATACTCAGTTGATACTCAGTTTGGCCGTTTTCTCGTCAAACGGTAGTCACTTGATACTCAGTTGATACTCAGTTTGACCCCTCGACAACCCCTTATTGTGGGCAATAAAAAGCCTCAAACCGTTGATTTCTCGTTGGTTTGAGGCTTTTATATTCAGAAGCGGGCAGCGGGAATCGAACCCGCATAGTTAGCTTGGAAGGCTAAAGTTTTACCACTAAACTATGCCCGCACACAGAAACTAACCATACCACAAGCTTCTGATAATTGCAATAGGCCCGTGCAAAATTTATTGAGACTTCTGTGAAAATGGCTGAATCGGCCCTCCTCGCCCTCCTCGCCTTCCAAATCCCCGTCTCCAAGGCTACCAAAGACTTTACGGATGGAAATAATCGTAGATTTGCTGCGCCAGACGCGGGCCAATCCCAGAAACTTCTGCCAACTGTTGGGGAGTCGCTAAACGCAGATAGTCGATCGACCGAAAATGCGCTAACAAAAGTTTTTGTCGGTGGTGTCCCAATCCGGGAATCTCATCAAGGCGCGATCGCTTCATTCTCTGGCTTCTTCGATCCCGATGAAAACTCACAGCAAATCTGTGCGCCTCATCCCGCACCCGCCGCAATAATTGTACCCCTGGCTGCTCAGAATTAGTTGGCACCGGCAAAGATTCCCCCGGCAAAAATATCTCCTCTCGCTGCTTTGCCAAACTGACAACCCGCAACTCTTCTAGCAAATTCATCTCCCGCAAAACTGCCACAACGGCTGACAATTGACCTTTGCCACCATCTATCATAATTAAGTCCGGTTTGTCAACAATAGGAGGGGAAACCGTAGAGAAACTTCCCATTTCTGTCTGTTCTCCTAAATCGCTAAATTCTTTTTCCTTATTTCTTCTATCCGTTAAATCCGTTATAAAATCCGTTGCCGAACTTTCTTCTTCCTTCACTCCTCGAAATCGTCTGCCGAGCACTTCTGCTAAACTAGCAAAGTCGTCAGAATGACCCGATTTGATTTCAGGATTTTTAATTTTGTAGTGGCGGTAGTGTTGGTTGGCCGGCAAACCGTCAATAAATACGACGCGGGAAGCTACAGCGTCAGAACCTTGAATGTGAGAAATATCGTAACCTTCTATGCGGTGCGGAACTTCCGGCAAATCGAGAATTTCTGCTAAATCTTCCATTGCTTGAGAATTGCGATCGCTCAATCTTTGCATTCTCGCCAATTCATACTCAGCGTTGCGTTCCACCATCTCAACTAACTCCGCCTTAGTTTGTCGCTGCGGAGTCAAAATTGTTACCTTTCGCCCTTTACGGTTGCTCAACCAATCTGCTAATATTTCCCCTTCTGGTAATTCGTACTGCACTGAAATTTCGCTGGGAATTTCTACAGATTCGACATTTTGATAGTGTTCTTCCAACACTCGCTGCAAAATCGCTCCGGCCTCTACCCCCCCTCGTTCCCCCCCTTGCCAAGGGGGGG
>NZ_JBARVX010000546.1:0-12757 GCF_049646505.1 Microcoleus sp. | reverse complement strand
AACCAATAACCAATAACCAATAACCAATAACCAATAACCAATAACCAATAACCAATAACCAATAACCAATAACCAATAACCAATAACTAATAACCAATAACCAATAACTAATGACTAATGACTTCTTCCTTCAGATTACCTGAGCCACAACTTAATAGTATTGTCTTTAGAACCGCTAGCAATAGTTTTGCCGTCGGGACTAAAAGTCACCACATAAACCTCATCGGTATGTCCGGTCAAAGTATTCAGCAATTCTCCGGTAGCAAAGTCCCAAATTTTAATAGTTTTATCCTTGCTCCCGCTGGCAATAAAATTCCCGTCCGGGCTGATAGCAACCGAGACAACATCGTCAGAATGTCCCTTGATCGATCGCATTAAATCTCCTGTTTCGATATTCCAGATTTTAATAGTTTCATCGTAGGAACCGCTAACAATTGTCTTGCCGTCCGGGCTGACAGCAACCGACCTCACTTGGTCGCCGTGTCCCTCAAGAGTTTTGATCAAGCTGCCCGTTGCTACATCAACAATTGTAATTTTTTTGTCCTTAGAAGCGCTAACCAAGCTTTTGCCGTCGGGAGTGAAAGCAACAGAATAAACAAAATCTGTATGGTCTGGCAAATTATATATCAAACTGCCAGTTGCTGCATCCGAAATTTTCGTGGTTTTGTCTCCGCTGCCGCTCGCAATCAGCTTGTCGTCGGGGCTGAAAGCGACGGACCAAACAGAAGCTGTGTGGTCGAGAAGGCGCGTCCCTTGCCCTGTTTTCAAATCCCACAGCATGACTCTCCAAAAACCTGTGCCGCTGGCAAGTTTCGTACCGTTTGAGTCGAAAGCAACTGACCAAATGGTGGATGAATCTCCGGGGAAAGTGCGGATCGATTTGCCTGTAGCTAAATCCCAAATTTGGATGGTTTTGTCTTTAGAACCGCTGGCTAACATTAAGCCGTCTGGACTGAAAGCAACTGCCCCGACGGCATCTGCGTGCTGAGCGAAGTTTTTGACTTTGGCGTTTTTCCAGCGCAGGCCTGCTTGGCACTTTTCTTGTAAGTTTTTAGCGGAGGTATAGGTGCTGTTGGTGTTGGCAATTGTTGGGATTTGGCTGATGCAGCCTTCATAATTGCTGGCTTTATAAAGAGATTCAATTTGATTGAGCTGTTGGGCTTCTTGTTGCAATCCTTGCTGCCATTCTTGCCACTTGAGATATCCGTAAATTCCGCCGATCGCAGCTAAGAGTGCTGCAATGCTTGCTCCGGCGAGATAAGGATTGAATTTGCGAGGTTGTTTGGGGACAATTGCTGGGGGAGTGGCGATCCTCTCCGTTGGCGTAGCCCCCGTAGGGGCGGGCTGCGCTAACGACAAATCGGTTTTTCCGTTCAAATTCGCCTCCGGGGATACCGCCAGAGTTGGCTGCAATTCTGTTGTCGGGTTGGGGTTGCGGTGTCCCTCCAACACTGTGGCGATCGCCTTGTACAATTTAGCGAATAAAGATTTAGGAACGACTAATTCTTCAATTCTGGCGGCATCTTCGTCGGTAAGCCCTAACACTTGCTGCAAGCGCTTTAACTCGTCGCGAGTTTCCAGAGAAAAGGGATATTCTTGCTGCATTGCTTCATGCAGCGATTGTTCGTAGCGTTCGCCTTTTTGCCTGTATTTGCGGTAAGGGTTCAACACCTCATCTTCGATCGCCTCTGCTTCGTCTGGTAGCAATTCCAAACTGACGCGCAATTCTTCTAATATTCTCCGCCCGACGACTGTAATGTCACCGCGGCTGCTGCTGCGCCGATCGACTTCTTCGCGATATATTGTCAGCTTGGGAATCCGCGCGCGCGATCGATCGCCAATTTTCCTCAAATCGGCTAAAGCTTCCGCCGCCGACTGGTACCTCTCCCGATAATCGTAGCGCACCATATTGTCCAAAACATCCGCCAGCGCTTGCGAGCACGCCGCTAAATGCCGCCAAACAATTTCGCCTTTATTAGAATTTTTCAAATCCCGCAGTTTCGGCAAATCGTAAGCCGGCAAACCCGTCATTGCTTGGATGCCAATCATTCCCAAGGCGTAGATATCGCTGTTAAGTTGCGGGTTGTATTGAAATTGCTCGATCGGCATATATTCCAGCGTCCCAATCCGCACAGTTATCGGCGCTTGTCTTTGAGCGATGTGAATTTCTTTCACCGACCCAAAGTCGATCAAAACTAACTTATTGTCAGAATAGCGGCGGATTAAATTAGCCGGTTTAATATCTCGGTGAATTACTCCCTGTCCGTGTACAAACACTAAAATTTCTAACAGTTCTTTCAGCAAAGGAATTAGCTTTTCTTCTGCTAAAGGCTTCCCCGGTACAATCTCGGTGGATAGCGAGTGACCGGCAATAAAAGATTCAACTAAGAAAAATTCTTCATTTTCTTCAAAATAAGCAAATAGCTGAGGAATTTGATCGTGTTGACCGAGCTTTTCTAGAACTTCTGCTTCTTTTTGGAAAAGACGGCGCGTAGTATTAATTAATTTCGGTTCGCTGGTACCCGGACGCAGGTGTTTGACAAAGCACTGCGGTTCACCGGGACGACGAATATCTTTGGCTAGATAGGTTTGTCCAAATTCTCCTGTTTCTATGACTTCAATGATTTGATAGCGTCCATCTAAAAGTTGGCTCACCATGATTATAACGCAGCCTTTTTTTGGTTGATTTTCGCAAGAAACAGTTTCACAGTCGGTAGTTTTGAGTTGTAAGTAAGTCCGTCGATTTGAGATTTGAGATTTACTTCACAGATTCATCTGGAAACTCGAACAAAAGTCTAAAATTGTTGGCTTTCCAAACTCATAGCGTCAGGGAATTCGGTTTTTTGACCCGTCAGTTATTTTACATTTAAATTGCAGAGTTTTGGCGAGCCAGATGCCCACCCGACCAGCATTTAACTGTATTCCACCGCAACTGCTCGCCGAATGGTAAATTGACTAATATAGCGGTTCTCAAAAAAGTGAGGTATGCCCTATGCCCGGTTTGGCCTATGCCCTATGCCCTATGCCCGATCCCCGATAGTACCTTATATGAGAGCACAGAAAGGCTATAGTTTATCTTTTTAACATCTGCAAAGCTTGATATCCTAAAAAGAAAAAACCCAAAGCACCGAGTACCGCTATCGTGTCCGCAAACACATCGACTGTCAGAAATTCGCCCATTGCCATATCCTCTCTTGACTGATATCTATCCTCGGCTTTTAGGTCGCTGACCGGGTGAGGGGTAAGACCCCTTGCTGCGGGCGAGCCGAAAGATGCTCACAAATTATAGCAAAAGAGATCGCCAAAATAACTTTCCGGGCGATCGACTAGCTTTTTGTTTTAATATTTTTTAATATTTAAGGAGACAAACTGTGCACCGAAATTTTGAGGTCAGTTCGCTTTGATATTGTTAACCCTGTTAATTTTTTCTCTGATTGTAAGTAGAGCTTACACTAAGAATTTGCGCCGGTCGGTGCAAAATGCGCCTCGCACTGACAGCAGTTCGGCTCAGCAGTTACAGCCCTCTACCGGGCTCTTCCCGAAAGTTTCGGTAATCGTACCAGCATACAACGAAGCTGAGAATATTCGGGATTGCGCGATCGCCATTTTGGAGAGTACAGCGCTGACGGAGGACAATCTAGAGGTTTTGATTGCAGACGATCGATCGACAGACGACACTAAGTCGATCGCCCAAACCCTACAACAGCAGCTCAACGACCCCCGCCTTAAAATATTAGCAGGTCAGCCGCGACCTACCAACCAATACTGGGCCGGCAAAAACTGGGCCTGCGCCCAAGCCGTGCGCGAAGCAACCGGAGACTTCCTATTATTTATCGATGCCGACGTGCGGCTCAAACCGGGGGCGATCGAAACCGCAATTACCACAGCAGAAACAGAGAAAATAGACTTGTTTACCTGTATGCCGGCGCTGGTTTGCGAGTGTTTTGCAGAGTGGTTGGTGCAGCCGTTAATGTTCAATCATTTAGCAGTTTGCTTCGATTTTACCGCTGTTAACGATCCTGCAAAAACAGACAGTGCTTTTGCAGGCGGCCCATTTATGCTATTTAGGCGATCGGCCTACGAAACAATCGGCGGACACGAAGCAGTTGCCGGCGAAATTGTCGAAGATGTGGAATTAGCCAGACGCATCAAACGTGCGAATTTAAAGCTCGGACTTTATTCCGGGGCAAATTTGGCATCCGTGCGGATGTATCGCTCTTGGAGCGCCTTGTGGGAAGGCTGGACAAAGAATTTGTATCTCGGCGCTAACCGCAATTTGGGCATGATGGTTTACATGGCCGCAATAATGTTTTTTCTTTATCCGATGCCCTGGTTGGCATTAGGTATTTTGCTGGTTAACGGCGAAATTGCCAACCTAATTACCAATTACCAATTACCAATTACCAATTACCAATTACCAATTACCTTGTTAACTATTTGTTTGTCAGCAATCGTAATTTGGCATCATTACACTTTGCGCCGCTTGGGTGCCGAAATTTCCGAGTGTTCGACGAAATACTGGTGGTTGGGAGGTTTGGGAGGTACGTTAATTGCCGCAATTGCGATCGGTTCCGCCATCAAAACAGAAACCGGTTGGGGATGGACTTGGCGCGGGAGAGCTTTGCAAATCAACAATTAATCCCCGATTTGTGGGCTGAAAAAAATTAGTAGGGTGCGTCAAATTTGAGATTTGCGATCGTGCCGGAAAACTCTAATTATGACGCACCATTAATTCCGGGCGTGCGTCATATCGTTTCCGCTTGCATCGGAATGATTTTACCACAGAGAACACAGAGTACACAGAGGGAGAGAATATATATCAGTCGGAGATTGTTTGTTCCGAAAATAATCATAGCTGACGCACCCTACATTTACTACTAATCCCAAATTTATGCGTATACCAAAGCAGGTACTCGCTTGTAAGCAGGCGTGCCCGATCGCTTTTCAATCTCTGGGTGAAAAATCACATTAACTTCAGGATAAAACATCAAAGCAGCACCCCCACGAACCGCCCCGTAAATCACCTCAACATTTTCCATTTTTCCCGCATTTCCCTGCACCGTAACCCGCTGATGTTCTTGCAAACCCGCGCTTTCTGCATCCTCGCGATTCATTAAAATGCAGTTGCGGTGCGGCATTCCCCGGTACTTGTCATCAATTTTGTAAACCACAGTATTGTGCTGAGAATAACTGCGCCCCGTCATCAACGCCACCACTAAACCGCGCACCGATTCCGATACACCAAAATCTTTAATTTCCGGTAATTTTAGCGCTGGTAAAGGCGCGACAAACATCTTGGCTTTGCCGGAATCAGTGGGAAATTTAGGTTCCATAAAAATCCGCCCGCTGATGGTAAATTCCTCTTTTGTATCATCAATTGTTGCCATTTTTTCGTAGCCGGGAATTGTTTTAGCAATCAATTGTCGAACGTACCGCGTATCTTGCAGTTGGCGCCAGTCTACCGGATAACTGCCGTGAATTCTGCTCGCTAATTCTGTCAAAAAATGCACTTCTGGAATTAAGTCAGAATCTTTAAGGTGAGTTTCGCCTTCATCATTGAAACGCACAAAGTTATTACCAGATTCTACCGTTGTTTTGTGGGGGTTTTCAAAGCGATTCAGCACCGGAAGCACAATTGTATTGTGCTTTGCCAATCCGTTAAAATGCCCTAAGTTCGGTTTGGTTGCGAGGTAGATAATAGTTTCAATCTTACCTAAAGCGCGTTTTGCTTGAGTTGAATCGGGATTTGCCCCGTACAAATTACCGCCCAGACAGAGTAGCGTATCGACTTTTTCTGCATCTGCTGCTTCAATGAGCGATCGAGTATCGTAGCCCTTAACGCGACTGAGGGGACGATCTAACAACTTTTCTAGAGCGGCTTGGATTTCTTTTTTAAGATTCACAGTCACGCCCATAGAGCCGAATCCTTGGACGTTTGAGTGTCCCCTCACCGGCATCAATCCCGCCCCTGTTGTGCCGACATTTCCCGTCATCAAGGCAGTATTAGCAATGCTAAAAACATTATCTACGCCGTTTTTTTGTTGGGTAATTCCCATCGCCCAACCGAATACTACCCGCTTTGAATTGCCGATAATTTTGGCGGCTTCCTCAATTTCTGCTTGCGAAACTCCGCAAGTTGTAGTAATAGTTTCCCAGTCGGTTTCGCGGGCGTGCTGCACTACTGCTTCCCAGCCTTCGGTGTGAGCTTGCAAATATTTTTCATCCAGCAATCCTTGTTCGATCACAGCTTTTTGAATGCCGACAAATAAGGCCGTGTCGCTGCCGGGAATTGGTTGCAAGTAGAGCGAGGAAATATCGGAACCGGGGATGAGCGACTTGACGGGAAATGCTGGAGAACCAAATTTGACTAACCCGATTTCCATCACGGGGTTGATGATAATTATTTTACCGCCTTTGTCGCGGATTTTAATCAACTCGTTCATGAAGCGGGGATGGTTGTAAGCAGAATTCGCGCCCGCGAGCACGACGCAATCTGCTTGCTTCAAGTTTTCTAGACTCACTATTGAGGTGCGGGTAGCAAACATTTCGCTTAACCCGGTGGTTGAGGGAGCGTGGCAGAGATCCGAACAATCTGCTAAGTTATTTGAACCCATCGCCCGCATCATCAATTGCAGCAAAAAAGCCGCCTCGTTGGAAGAGCGACCGGAACTGTAAGATGCCACTCGTTCGGGGGTTTTGCGAAACGCAGCCCCGGCAATTTGATAAACTTCTTCCCAAGAAATGCGATCGTAATGAGACGAACCAGCCCGCAAAATCATCGGGAAACTCAACCTTCCCAGCCTGTCGCATTCCATTGAAGTTAATTGCTGGAGTTCTGCAATATTGTGCTGTTCAAAATAGCTCGTCTTAACAGCAGGTTTAATTTCAGCGGAGATTGCTTCAACGCTTTTCATGCAGCGCTGAAGTTTTTCGCCCTCTTCATTGGTAAAGCCTCCTTTCTGCCCGCCAGTACCCCAAGAACAGGACAAACAAGCACTATTGTGAAGCAAAGTTTTCCAAAGTTTCGGGCCTTCCGGGGACAAAGTATGTTCTGCCCAATATTCAATTACGGGTAAACCGCCACCGATGTCTGGTGTTTCCTCATTTTTCTCGTTGAAGGGCGGAACGGGTTGGATATTTTGGGAGTTGGTGTCCATGCGGTTTACCTTTGATTTTAATTGCGGGTTGATGCGGCGGGCGAACCGCCAAAGAAGTTAAATTTATGACTAAAATTTTACCGCAATTTTACAGCTTAAAAAACCTGTCAACAGATAGATGTTTCAATCTCTATTTAAATCTAGGTTTGCAGCATCGCAAAGCAAGTCATTCTTCATCCGCATAAAATCGAGATCGAGAAGGAGAATCCTTGAGTGTTTACTTCTTTTTATTTAATACTTGCTTCCCAAACCCCAGACAAAGCATTCGATCGCCCTCAGTGACATTTTGGTCATTCTGCAAATAATCTCCCAGCCATTCGCAACTGCGAGCAATAATCTTATTCAGTTCCAAATTCTCCAAAGGCCATAGAACTATAGTCCTATCCCTATTAGCAAAAGCCAGAGTTTTGCTGTCAGAACTAAAAGTAACGCTCAACACCCGATCGCCAGATTCCAAAGTTTTAGATAGCAGCGCCTTCCTACCGTTAAAATTCCACAGCTTAACAGTATTTCCCGCACTCGCCGCCGCAATCAACTTGCCGTCTGGACTGAAACTAACACTTTCCACAGTATCGCTGTGGTCTAGTTTTTCAGTTAAATTTGCCGCCCTTCCATCAAACGCCCACAAATAAACTTTTTTGTCAGCACAAGCAGCAGCAATCGTCTTACCGTCGGGACTAAAAGTCACATTTATAACCGTGTCCTCGTGATCGAGAGTTGTCAAGCGCTTCGCCGACGAACCGTTAAATTGCCAGAGGTAAACTTTTTTTTCTGCGGCAATTTCACCAGCATTGTTATTCCCGCTTTCCTTGTTGTCAGCAGCCGTAGCAGTAGCAATAGTTTTGCCGTCGGGACTGAAACTAACGCTAATTACTGGATTGGTATGATCGAGTTTTGTCAGCAAAGTTGCTTTAGAACCGTTCCAGCGCCAGAGGTACAATTTGCGATCGGCACCGCTGGCGGCAATTATCTTGCCATCTGGACTAAAACTCACGCTTCTAACAACGCCGTTATGCTTCAAAGTATCTAACAGTTTCCCGTCTAAACTCCACACTTTCACCGTTTTGTCATTGCTGGCAGAAGCAACAGTTTTATTGTCCGGTGAAAAGCTCGTCCAAATTACAGAATCCTGATGACCTTTTAAGATTTTTAATAAACTGCCATCAGTGCGCCAAAGTCTCACTGTCTTGTCTCCGCTAGCAGAAGCAATTGTTTTGCCATCTCCACTAAAACTGACTTTGTAAACCCAGTCTTCGTGTCCCAATAAAATCTGATTCAACGGAGTTCTGTCCGGTTGCCAAATTTTTACCATTTTGTCCTTACTTGCGGAGGCAATCGTGCCGTCACGACTGAAACTTACGGCCCTTACATCATCTTTGTTTCCTCGAAAAGTGCTGAGCAATGTGCCGCTGCGACTCCAAACTTTTACCGTATCGTCGGCGCTGCCGGTGACAATTTTTTCGCTGTCGCTACTGAAATTCGCACTAAGAACTTCATCGTTGTGTCCTTTGAGAGTTGTGATTTCCTCACCCTTTCGGTTCCAAACTTTGGCTGTGGTGTCGGCACTGGCTGAGACGAGTTGTTGACTGTTTGGACTGAATTTAATGCTGTATACAATGTCAGAATGTTTGGTTAATGTTTTGGGATTAATTTGAATTTTCTGGGTTTTACCTTGTCGGTTCCAAAGTTTGATAGTTTTGTCAGCACTTGCTGAGGCAATTGTTTGATTGTCGGGGCTGAAACTAACGCCGAGCACCCAATCTTTGTGTCCGGTTAAGGTTTGCAGCAATTTTTTGTTTCCCAGATTCCAGATTTTTACGGTGTTGTCGTGACTCGCAGAAGCTAGGGTTTTGCCGTCGGGGCTGAAGCTAACGCTGGTGACGATATCGCGGTGGCCGGATAAAGTGCTTATTGCACTTTTGTCATTATCTGCTTGCCAAATTTTAATTGTGCGATCGGCACCACCAGTCGCGATCGTTTTCCCATCCGGGCTAAAACTCACACTCGTCACAATATCGCCGTGCTTAAAAGTCTTTAATAACTTACCTTCTTTGCTCCACAATTTAACAGTTTTATCAGCACTTGCCGAAGCCACGGAATTGCCATCTGGACTGACAGTTACGTCCAAAACCGACTTACTGTGCTGCTCGAAACGATTGCGTTCTTGCACTCCCGAAACAGCTTGTCTGAGCCTCTCAGTAATTTGATTTTGAGTATCCACAGGTAGCGCTGTACTGTTGTGAGAACCGCGACCGATTTTGACACTATTTTTCAACACTGCTAATTGATTTTGATCGTTAGAAACCACCAAAGCTTCCGATGCCGAATTCAAGGCATCTGTCCGACTTGTTTCCGCTTCTTGTCGCGCGCTTTCTGCTAATTTTGCTTGATAGAATGCCATCGCCGAAACTCCTCCGAGTACCAGCACTCCCAACACCGCCGCCCGCAATTGCCATCTCCGAATTTTGTAAAGTTGAGCTTCCGCTTCGTGCTGTTTGTCTCGGGCTTGGCGCTGTTTATCTCTAGCTTCCGACAGCAAAGCATCTCGCTCTCTATCTTTGCGAATTTGGTCAATTTCGTCTCGGTTAATTTGGTTTTGCTTTCGCAGTTCCTCAAATTCTGCCTTGCTATCTAATTCCTGCTGCTGGCGGATGAAGCTAACTAAATAGTCGTGAACCAGTTGATAAAGCTCTGCCGGCAGTTCCATCCACTGAAAAACTAAACCTGATTTTACTAACAGTTCTAAAACTAAATCTAACTTATCAGATTCGGCAAATGTCGCTAAATCTGAGGCTAATTCGGCGCGAGTTTTTAGGGGGCGAATCTCATTTTCGTCTGTAAGGAAATACAAAACTCGGCGCGCCGCTCCTTCATTTTCGGGCCCGCAATCTTTGATTACTTCTTCGAGAAAGTTTTCGACTAATTTTTGTTTGGGATTGTTACCTAGTTCCTGATATTGGCTTAAAGTTCTAATGTTTTCTTGTTGCAGTTGAGCGCCGACAAGTTGTAGTTCGATCGGGCGGACTTCTCCCAACTCTCCAGCTAAATCTTTGACTAATTCTTCGATCAGTTCCGGTTCTAAGTAAAAGTGCGATCGATCAGTTAAAGTGTGAATTACCGATCGCGCATCTGCTAGGGAAAAATTTCCCAAATAAAATAGAATATCTTTGCTGAGAACGTCCGCCAAAATATCATTATTGATAAATTGTGTCTGGTTTTTAGGTCGAGAAAATTCCAGCAAATAGTGCAGGTAATCTTCCCGCAAAGACAGGACAACTTTTAAATACTTAATTTTCAAGCATTCCCGCAAAAAATCAAAAAATATCTGCCTTTCTGTTGGCTCTTTCCACACGAAAAAGAATTCTTCAAATTGGTCAAATATCAGAACTGTCACTAGATGTTCGGAATTTTTTTGCAGTTCTTTGATAATTTTTTCGTATTCGATCGCCTGTTTTTTGACAATTAATTCTACAGGCTGTAAATGCTCGATTCGCTCCAGATTTTCCGCATCTGAAACAAGATTTGTACTGACTGCGCCTGCTGCTGGGGTCAAATCAACCTCTGCGGAACTCGGTACTGCTTCAGAACTTTCGAGATTGAATATTTCAGCTTTCGCAGCAGATAACTGTCTGGTCAATTCCTGCGGCCAGTTGTTGTAAACCTGCAGCACGATCGGCAAAACAGTCCGCATTTCTATCTTTTTTTGTCTGAGAGCGGGGACTAATCCCCCTGTGATAATTGAACTTTTGCCGACTCCAGACTGACCGTAAATTACTGTCAGTTTGTCGGGCGTATTGTTCATTCTATATATCAATCGGTTGAGGTCTTGTTCTCTACCGGAAGCAGTTATTTCGTCAGCAATAGTAGCAGTGGCGGTAACTGTTTCGGCGGGATCTATCGCTTCTCTGTGCGGCTGCAATTTTCCGGCTCCAATAAAAGCTCGAAACCGATAGGTATGTTCTACTCCTCGATAGTCTTGCTTGATTTGAAATGCTTTGAGATATTCTCCCCGCTGAAAATAAACTACTCGCAGCATTTCTAAAACCCGCAAATACAGTTGCGGGTTGTAGCAAGGTTGGGTTTCCGAGCGAGCAAACTCTAAATGGGCGATCGCCTCTTCTATTTCGCCCAAGTGGCTCTGGGCCTCTGCTAAAATTAACAGATACAAGCCTTGATGCTGCGATTTTACGGGCATTCCATGTCCCGCCGCTTTTAATTTGGAGTTTAGAATCTCTAGAGCGATTAAAGCCCATTCTTTCGCCCCTTGCCAGTTTTTTTGCTCTAAGGCTACCTTAGCCAAAAAGCCATAATTTTGAGCTAAATTAACTTCTGAATTTTTCATGTTTTGATGTAACCTCCGAGCTTTGATAGCTAAATTCCAGAGTGCATCCCAATCTTCTAAATGCTGCAATACTTCGCCTAATTGATTGATGAATACAGCCGCGGCATCCGACTGTCCGGCGCGTTCTAAAACATCAATACATTCCTGAAAATAATTTTTAGCTTCTGTCCAGTAAGGACGGTTGTCGCTGCGGTGCTTTTCTGCTTGGAAGCGGTAGCAAAGACCGATGTGGAATAGCAGAATCCCTTCTAATACCGGTGCGGGGTGAACGGTAAATAATAAGTCGCTGAATTCTGTTTGCGTCCCCAAAAATGCTACTTGATATTTCCAAAAATCGAGACTTTTCTGATACAATTTAATGGCTGCATCAATGCGGTGACTAGCATATTCTTCTCTGCCGCGAATAAATTGCAAATTCGCTTCGATGGCTGGTTCTAATCTGATGTTGCAAGTTTGCAAGTCTTGGCTGGCTGACTCTAGTTCTGTCAAAGAATTGGCTCCGAGAATGGCACAATTACTTAAGCGCCAATTGCCGGTTTCTAAAATGCTGGAAAAAATGCGATCGGCACTTTTGGCCAGAAAATCTACCAATTCGTCTGGGCCCTGCACAAATTCTACTGTTGTCGTCCAAGTCTCGATATCTGTTACTAACCGAATCATTTTTTTGAGTATTTTGTCTGTCACCCACAGCACTATGGGGAAGGGAAAGTTATTGCGAAATTCTTCCCTGACGTAGTTGGTAGAAGTCAGCAGGCGATCGATCGCACTTACCGACTCCAATCCAAACACCATTAAAGCTGGCGGCCTGCTGCCGTCAAGTTCGGTTTCTATCGTCGTGTAAAGAGTTTTAACAGATGTCGGGAGGACAATTTCTCGAATCTCGATACCAGACTGCTCCCGCAATTGGCGCACAGTTTCCTCTCGCATCGCACTGTAATTGCACCGCACTAAAATCAGCGAAAATTGTCCCTCAGACATCGAGAGAGTGCGAGAGAGAGTTTGCAGCGAACTTTTGTTTTGCTGTGCTGCGGTGTCTTGGCTGCAGTGCGAGTTAATCATAGTCTTTGAAAATTATGATGGAATAGATGCTGTAGAAAGAAGAAAGTTCGGGAACGGATTTTAGCACCTTACGGATTGTCGGGTTTTTAAGAATGAATATAGCAATCCTCGCATCATTTTCAATAACTGGTTAAGAGGCTAAGAGCCTAGGAATCGATGTCACTTTTGAAGAGCCTCCTGCGAAAATGGAGGCTCTTCC
>NZ_JBARVX010000545.1:0-2312 GCF_049646505.1 Microcoleus sp. | reverse complement strand
GTCGCAATTCACTTTTCCCCGCAAGGGGATTGAAACATTCGCTAAAAATCAAGGTTATATAGGACAAGCAGTCGCAATTCACTTTTCCCCGCAAGGGGATTGAAACTTTAACCTCAATTTAGATCCTAAATTGCCGCAATTCACTTTTCCCCGCAAGGCGATTGAAACTTGAAAAACGGTTTCTTTTTATTTTTTGGTTGATTTATTTTGAGTCGCAATTCACTTTTCCCCGCAAGGGGATTGAACCTCGCCATGCGAACTTTGGCAGCAAAAATTTCATCCCGCACGCTGCACCCTTGTCGATCGCCTGTGGTATAATTGCAGATTGTGACATCGTACAAAAAAACATAAAATCAATTCATGGCACTTACACAACAGCGCAAACTAGAAATCATGGGCGACTACCAAACCCATGAAACCGACACCGGTTCCGCCGACTTGCAAGTCGCGATGCTGAGCGATCGCATCAGCAAACTCAGCGCCCACCTGAAAATCAACCAAAAAGACTTCGCATCCAGGCGCGGTTTGATGATGATGATCAGCCGCCGCAAACGCCTGCTAGCCTACATCCAAAAGCAAAATGTCGATCGCTACAAAGCATTGATTGCGCGTCTAGGCATTCGCGGCTAAACACCAAAGCGAAAATTTGCGACAATATTCAAGAACCTTGGACACACACCAAGATTTATTGAATACAAGTTCGAGATTTCAGGTTAAAGATAAAATATGTCCTCCGAACCACCCCGCCAGCGCTTACCGTTTGAACCGATCGCAAATCGCAAAAAAACGCCCAAAAAGCCCGCAGAACCCCTAGAAAACCCAGTCAACGAAGACAAGCAGCCCCCAGCCCCAAAAACCGGGGGCAAACAGTCACAATCTATCCCAGAAGTAGTAAGCAAACGCATGATATCGCGCATCGCCTTATTTTGCGGCGTACCGACACTCCTGGGAATTTCCACATTTTTTGTGAGTTATTTAATTGTCAGCAAGGGCTTGTTTGACCTACCCAACACAGCAGTATTATTAGTAAGTATGGGCTGTTTTGGTTTAGGCGTTCTAGGACTGAGTTACGGAGTTCTTTCAGCTTCCTGGGATGAAGAAGTTTCAGGAAGCAGTATCGGGTGGGAAGAATTCAATACTAATTTTGGACGGATGCGAGAAGCGTGGCGTGGCGCAAAACCAAAAAGTTAGTCATTAGTCATCAGTCATCAGTCATCAGTCATTAAGTCATTAGTTATTGGTCATTAGTTAATAACTAAGCTGTTAACCATCTAGGGTTTGTATTGGGGCAGGCAAAAAAAACTACCCCACAACAATGCTAACAATACTGATATAAATAGATTGTCGATCGCCCGCAGCATCTATTTTTCTCAGTGCATCCGTGTAATAATCCGTGTCTAGCCCAACAGAGAAGGCAAAAAAAATATGATTATTGTAATGAAAGCCGGCACTCCAGAAGCCGAGATCGATCGACTAGACGAAGAGCTCCGCACAAACTGGGGTTTGACACCAGAAAAAATCGTCGGGCGTTACAAAGTCGTCATGGGTTTAGTCGGCGACACCGCCGAGCTCGAACCGATGCAGCTTCGCGAAATGAGCACCTGGATTGAAGAAGTGCTGCGCGTCGAAAAACCCTACAAACGCGCTTGTCTGGAATACCGCCAAGGCGAACCCAGCGCCGTAGAAGTCGCTACTCCTTTGGGAACTGTGACGATCGGTCTAAATCACCCGATCGCAGTCGTAGCAGGCCCTTGCTCGGTCGAAAACGAAGAAATGATTGTCGAAACGGCAATGCGCGTCAAAGCTGCTGGCGCTCAATTTTTGCGCGGTGGAGCCTACAAACCGAGAACTTCCCCCTACGCTTTTCAAGGACACGGCGAGAGTGCTTTGGGACTGCTGGCGGCGGCGCGGGAAGCTAGCGGTTTGGGAATTATTACCGAAGTTATGGATGCGGCCGATTTAAGTGCGATCGTAGAAGTAGCCGACGTAATCCAAGTCGGAGCCCGAAATATGCAGAATTTCTCGCTGTTGAAGAAAGTCGGAGCTCAAGACAAACCAGTTTTGCTGAAGCGCGGCATCTCCGCCACCATTGAAGAATGGTTGATGGCAGCCGAGTATATCATGGCTTCTGGCAATCCCAACGTGATTTTGTGCGAGCGCGGCATTCGCGGGTACGACAGGCAGTATACGCGCAATACCCTCGATTTGTCGGCCGTTCCAGTATTGCGAACCCTGACTCACTTACCGGTGATGGTTGACCCCAGTCACGGCACCGGTTGGGCGCAATTTGTACCTTCAATGGCATTTGCGTC
>NZ_JBARVX010000544.1:0-30899 GCF_049646505.1 Microcoleus sp. | reverse complement strand
ACTTAGGGCTTGCTGAATAATTGATCGCAGACCACTAGCAGAGCGATCAATTATTCAGCAAGCCCTACCTAATTTACAAATAAAATATCCCCCAACAATTTAAAAATAGTTAACTCTTTAAATAATTGCCACCTTTGCCATTAGACTTCTGGCATTCCTTCCCTCTCACATCTTGAAATTATCTGCGTCAATCGTCGGTTGCACCGGTCTGTCATCTGCGGTTGGCTTATCGATCGAACATTTATGCAATAAATAAGTTAATTGTTTCCCAATTTCTCCCTTTAGCGCCTTTCTCCCTTTCGGACTTTCTTCCCTGAATTCTCAAAATCCATCCGTTAAATCCCCGATCGAATCCCTTGCCGAACTTCCTTCTTCCTACAAATCTCGGCGCGACAGCAGAAACCAGATCCCGCCCAAACCCAAAACACCGCCCAAAACCCCACCTTCCCACCCAAAAACAGTCCCTCCCGGCAAATGTCCAGGCATTGCCTTAGAAGTCAAATTCAATTCAGTATAGTATATCCACTCACCGTTAACCCGCCACCCCACCCGATCGCCAAACTTCTCCCAAACAGTAGCATCATAAACACCAGGCTTTCCCCCCGACTTTAGCCACAAACCCTTTTGCACAGAAAAGCCGAACCTGCGGTGACTGTGCCTAACCCAAAGTTGGTCAATCGTCTCCAAATCCTTAGCGGGAAACTTCCTAATATCTTCCTCGCTCAAATAACCCCTTGAAACTTGCTGCATCACCTCCAGCATTTTCACAGAAGTTTCCAGATCCGCACCCCGCCATTTTTTAGCAATTAGCAGCCTTTCCAACTCAGAATAATCAATACCTTTTTCCGACTCTAAATTCACAGAAACTAGCGGAGTATCAGTCACAGGCTGAGTCGGTACAGAAGGACTCAGAACAGTTGCCTGCTGCAACTTTTCGGGCCCTGAGAGAACAATAGGAGGTTTGATAACTTCCAAAACTTCCGCAGCAGACTTATAGCGGTCTTTGACATATTCCTGAATCAACTTATCCAAAATCTGGCTTAAATCCTGGCCGATCTTTGTGCCTTTCGGCAAAGCCTCCCTCCAAAGCCACCGACCTTCGAGCGGGTCGTAAAGGTCATCGTGAATGTCCCCGTAGATATCCAAATAAGGCATAACAGAAGTCAGCAAGCGAATGCAAGTCACCCCTAAACTGTAAAGGTCACTAGCAGGAACAGCCCTACCGTGACGCTGTTCTAGAGCCGCGTAGCCGGGAGTTCCCAACTTAGTTCCTGTTTTGGTCGGAGCCTCAGCTACTACCTGTTTGGAAACCCCAAAATCTATGAGCACCAATTTGCGATCGCGATTGCGCCGGATCACGTTCTCAGGCTTAATATCCCGGTGAATTACATTGCGATCGTGAACAAAACTCAGCAAAGGCAACAAATCTAAAAGCAGTTCCCTCGTTTTAGTCTCGCTATAAGCACCATACTTTGCTAGCTCATCCTTTAAATTATTGCCATCAATAAACTCTTGCACCAAATACAAGCGCCCATCTTCCTCGAAATAAGAAATCAACTGAGGAATTTGCGGGTGTTTCAGTTCGTAAAGCCGTCTTGCCTCTTGTTCAAAAAGTCGAACATACTTTTTGAAATGAGCAGGCTTTTTCTGAAATTCTTGAGGCGGCGACAACTGTTTTATAACGCACAATTCCTCAAATTTTCCATGATTTACAGCTCTAAAAGTTCTGCCAAATCCCCCATCGCGCAGCGGCTCAGTAGCTGCATAAAGGTCTTTTAGCAGCAGCTTAGAACCACAGTTGAGACAATACTTTGTGCCTGGTGGGTTCTGACGCTTGTCTCTTGGGCAATCGAGATTAAGGCAGTATGTCATATATTAAAAAAAATGCGAACAAAATTATACTCACGGTGTCATTTTATTCAAGAGTCCGATCGCGAGTTGGTGTTTGTGGAGGTGAGACCCGGAACCTTAGTACAGCGGCAGCCACCGTCGCGCTCGGGAACGCTCTCGCCAGACTGCCCCTGAGCAAGTATAACTCTCTTGAGGGTTTGACCTCAAACTCGAAATCCAAATCTAACTCTAAACCTCGATCGGCAATACATTTGATTTCTTGGTCAAACAGCCAGCAGATTCAACAAAAATAATAATTTATTGCCGAGCCAGTTAGTTCTGCAACGGCGAAAACAAAACTTAGGATTCTGGCTGAGATATAATTTTATTGCCAGAGAGAAGCAAACTAACCCTAGGTGTCGCCGCCCTCAAGTTCGTTAGCGAAGCCCTCGAAGAGGATCGACCTCAATCTTTACCCAGTATAAAATTTTACCAAAATCCTGCCAAATCACCCATCCAAAACTCCCCAACTGTCCCCACATTAAAATAAATATTAGCTTGCTCGATCGCACCCGGATTGGGCGATCGACAATTAGCCAGTTGAAGCTGCTGTCTTTTTTCAGCTATTACCACCTAAATTTATTGCGATCGGTCTACTTAATTAGGAACTGACAGTGATACCCAAACTACAGCCATCTCAAAATTCCAACTCCAGCAAAAAATCAGCAAAAATTCCTTGGTTCGAGCGGTTCATGGCACTGGTCGCCATCGGAAATTTAAGTCTAGTATTATTTGACATAACTTACATACCGTGGCGTGATTTTTACTTCCGGCAACTACCAGTTATTACCAAAATATACGACCCAGTTAAAGGAATTCAACCCCACAGAGACACTAAGAAATATCTAGAAACTTTAGAAGAATTAAAAATTCAAGTAGTGCAAACAGGCTTGCAATCTCCCCAAGTAGCAGCCAAATTGCAGGAAATCAACAATCTGACCGCAAAAATGATCGACGAAGATCCCTTTCGAGTAGCATCAAAAAGCGGCGCCCTAGAAACAATCAAAGACCGAATGCGCGATCGCGCCCCGAATCCGCAAGACTCCGCCAAACAATCATTCAAAACATTCTGGAGTCAAAACTATTTAAACAAACAAGGCTGGCAACAAGAAATCACTTGGTTTGATGCCAAAATCAAGCCGTTAATCGCCACCAACTATTACCGCACGATGGGAGAAAACGGCGAATTTACCGACAACTTCTGGCAAATCGACCTGCCATTTATGGCTTTATTCGCGATCGAATTTCTAGCCCGCACCTACTTCATCAGCCGCCGCCACCGCAGCGTCACTTGGCGATCGGCCATGCTCTGGCGGTGGTACGACATCTTTCTGTTCCTCCCGTTCTGGCGCTTGTTGCGAGTATTGCCCGTCACAATTCGCATCCACCAAGCCAAAATGCCCGATCTCCAACCCATACGCACCCAAATCAGCCGAGGTTTCGTCGCCAACTTCGCCCAAGAATTAACCGAAGTAGTAGTAATTCAGCTCATCAACCAGATGCAACAATCTATTACCACAGGCGAACTAGCCCGTCAACTATTTCAATCCCCAAAACAACGATATTTAGACATCAACAATATCAACGAAATAGAAGCGATCGCCACCCATCTAGTGCAAATCACCGTCTACAAAGTCCTGCCCCAACTCCAGCCAGACCTAGAAGCCCTCCTCCGCTACAATATAGAATTATTTCTCAAACAATCCCCCCTCTATCAAGGATGGAAGCAAGTACCCGGATTGGGAAACCTCCCCGCACAGCTAGCAGAGCAATTAGTTGCAGAACTATCAAAATTAGTCACCCTCGGCCCCCAAGATGCCTACGAAGCCTTTAAAATCGCCAGCGAAGACCCCGTAGGTACCAAACTCTCAAGCCAGCTAGTCCAACATTTCGGGCAAGCTTTAGGAGCCGAACTGCAACAGCAGCAAACCTGGAAAGAAATACAACTGCTGCTGTGCGACTTCCTAGAAGAGTTCAAAATTAACTACATCCAGCGGTTGAGCGAAGAAGACTTCGAGAAAATTTTAGAGCAAGCTAAACAACTGCAACAGATAACCCCGCGTTAGATGGTGAAGTAACCTCAGTTCACTCAGAAACAGTTGCTTAACTTTGAATAATTGGTATTGCACCAGCGGATATTCCTCGATGGAAATTTCAATTTTACGGACGCTGTAACACTTTAATTCTCGAATCCCTTGTAATTCCGGCTAATAGTTTGCCATCAGGACTGACAACCAAATGACTCATTTGTTCTGGCTGTCCATCCAGAACTGCTTCTAGTTCGGCTGTTTGCAGATTCCATACTGTCAGTCCCTGCGGGGTAATACCAATTAGAAAATTACTGCTGAGGGTCTTATTAAATATTCTAAATATCTCACGAGAAAAGCCTTTTTTTGCCTTAATTTTTCCTGTTCTTAAATCTGATACTTCCACATCGAAAGATCTTTTTCCTGTTTTTTTGATACAAACCAGTGTCTGTCCATCTAAACTGATGCGTGCTGAGTCTGAAGAAGGGCTAAAAAAATTTTGGAGGACTTGTTGCTGGTTTGTTGTTACATCCCACGCTACAAGTTTACTACTCGGTAAAGTAAAAAGTACAGTTTTGCCATCTGGACTAATGTCATCAAAATGGGTATAGGGCAATATTGCTTTTTGCTTACCCGTTGCGATATCCCAGACTTTGATTTCACGATCTATACCGTCAGCGACACTAATAACAGTCTTTCCATCAGAGGCTATATGAACATGAAGAACACTGCCAGAGTGACCTCTGAGTATCTGAGGAGGTCGATCGGAGGTAATATCCCAAATGCGAACTATGCGATCGCCACTACCAGTGACAACAGTTTTACCATCAGGAGCGATCGCCAGAGCATTAATTGCACCTGAATCACTTCGTAGAGTTTTTTTCAACTTTCCTGTTTGGAGTTCCCAGACTTTAATTGTTTTATCTCGATCCCCACTGACCAAAGTTTGACCGTCCGCACCGATCGCAATGGCAGAAACTGTAGGATGCCCCTCTAGGGTGCGAAAAAGTGAAAAATTGCAATAGGGAGACTTGACTGCATCATGGGAACAGTACATCCGTCTGTATTGAACAAAAGGGAAAACCTCCCAAGGATCATTTCCCAGAAGAATTACAGTGATGGCTACCGGAATCCATAAGGCTTTGCGTTTCCAGTTCCCGGACTTTAAAATTTTCATCATAAAATTGGGTAGAAACCCCGTCCTGCAAGGACGGCTTTAATTTAACTTTACTCCCTTTCTCTCCAAGAATCGCCGAGATCCGAAGGCGGTTTGTCACCAGGCGGGCGATCGAGCTAAACTGGGAATTGAGATAAACTGCGATCGAACTCAAAGCTTGCACCTCTGTCATGAACAGGCTGTCCGGCCTGTTCTGTCAAAAAGTGAATCTTCTTGTGGGGTGGGCCCGATATCCCGCCCCTGAAAAACTTTTTGACAATAGTGCAAAATGTGATATCGGAGGAAATTCTCAAACTTCTTGGAAAAAATTGTTTTACCTAGGAGTGGGTCAAGCCCACTTTTTTTGTTGCATTAGTCGCAGGAAAAGAGTTCTGGGCATCAGATTTGCAAGTTTAGGACTTATCCAAGCCCGTTTCCGAGTTCAGGAGTTTTAACTTTAGTATTCGATATGACTCATCCCCTAATCCCACAAATCATTGACTTAGCTACCCCCGTTGCGGAAACATTGGGATTGGAAGTAGTGGGAGCAGTGTTTCACACCAACCAAAATCCTCCCGTCTTGCGGGTAGACATCCGCAACCGGCAGCAAGACACCGGTTTAGCCGACTGCCAGCGGATGAGCACAGCCCTCGAAGCCGAGTTAGACGCAACCGACATCATCCCCGACGCCTACGTGCTAGAGATTTCCAGTCCCGGAATATCCCGATTGCTCAGCAGCGATCGAGAATTCATTACCTTTAAAGGCTTCCCCGTGACAGTCAAAGCCACCGAACCCGACTCGCGAATCAAAGAGTGGAAAGGACTACTGGTATGCCGGGATGAAACAGCGGTTTATCTCAATCAAAAAGGGCGACAGGTTAAAATTCCCCGCCCTCAAATTGCCAAAGTAGAACTAGACGAAGGAAAGGAGCAGTAAAGGTAAATTTTGAGTTTTGAGTTGTAGGGGCGGTGCCTGTGAGTGTCCGCCAGATTTGAGATTTGAGATTGCCTCGCAGTAAGCTGAAAATGCTTCGCTGCGAGTTAATTTTTAAGAATCAAATCTAGAGCAGCGGGGTGAGTTGCAACAACCAATAAATTGTGACAACACCGACCTTACCTAATCCTATCTTTGTCACTCAGAAAATATCACCTATCAACTTTTTTCAAAAATCACCAATTAGTGATTGCCGACCGCCAGTTACGCATTGCCACAGAAAAAAAGGAGTGTTTTATATGTCAATGGTTCCCCTGCCCGGACTAAAAGAAATGGTCGAAGGTATTAGCAAAGAGCGAAATTTACCCAAACACGCCGTCCAAGCAGCTTTGCGAGAAGCCCTGCTCAAAGGATACGAACGCTACCGCCGCACCCAAAAGCTAGACCACTTCAGCGAAGAATACTTTGAAAACTTTGATGTAGAACTGGACGCAGAACAAGAAGGTTTTCGTGTTTTAGCCAACAAAACTATTGTCGAAGAAGTCGAAAACCCCGACCACGAAATATCACTTTTGGAAGTGCAAGAAGTAGCCACGGAAGCTCAGCCGGGGAGCATCGTACTCGTAGACGTAACACCAAATCAAAAAGAATTTGGTCGCATGGCCGCCATCCAGACCAAACAAGTTCTCGCTCAAAAACTGCGCGACCAACAGCGCAAAATGATTCAAGAAGAGTTCAAAGATTTAGAAGAAACTGTTCTTCAAGCAAGAGTGCTGAGGTTTGAGAGGCAGTCGGTAATTTTAGCCGTCACCAGCAGTTTCGGTCAGCCGGAAGTCGATGCCGAACTCCCCAAGCGCGAACAGTTGCCCAACGACAATTACCGGGCCAACGCTACTTTCAAGGTTTATCTCAAAAAAGTAGGCGAAGGCTCTACTAGAGGGCCGCAGTTACTTGTTTCTAGAGCGGATGCAGGTTTGGTGGTTTACCTGTTTGCTAACGAAGTACCAGAAATAGAAGACGGGGTAGTGAGGATTGTCGCCGTGGCCAGGGAGGCAAATCCGCCATCCCGCCACGTCGGCCCCCGGACTAAAATAGCAGTAGATACCCTCGATCGCGATGTAGACCCGGTAGGAGCCTGCATCGGAGCGCGGGGATCGCGAATTCAGGTAGTAGTCAACGAATTGCGCGGCGAAAAAATAGACGTGATCCGCTGGTCTCCAGATCCGGCCACCTATATCGCTAACGCTCTGAGTCCTGCTAGAGTAGATGAAGTGCGTTTGGTTGCCCCAGAAGGCAGGCGAGCTCACATTTTGGTCGCTGAAGACCAACTGAGTCTTGCCATTGGCAAAGAAGGTCAGAACGTCCGCCTCGCAGCCCGCCTGACCGGTTGGAAAATCGATATCAAAGATATTGCTAAGTACGATCGCGACGCTGAAGACACCAAATTGGCAGCAGAAGCCACCAGGCTGGAAGAACTAGCAGGGGACTACTACGAGGACGAAGACGAAGCATCAGGCTTCGACGGCGAGGCGGAAACCGCAGAATTGGAAGAAGATCGGGCAGCTACGGACGAAACCGCAGCCCCTGTCTAAAAACTGCGACATTCACTCTTCTTTGGTCAGGGGAGATCGGGAGGACTTGTCTCCGACTCTGCCGCTGCCCCAGTCTCCCCCTCTACCCCTCTGACAAGAAATGAAACCGAACTACCGGTGTTGTGCAAGTTGTCGAAAAATAGCTCCAAAAGAAGCTTTTTGGCGAGTAGTCAGGGTCTATCCTTCTCATCAGGTACAATTAGATAGTGGCCTCGGTCGTTCCGCTTACCTTTGTCGGGCGAGCGAATGCCTCAAAGCAGCTCAGAAAAAAAATCGACTTGGGCGATCGCTCAAAGCGCCTGTGTCTGACGAACTGTACCAAACACTTTGGCAGCGTTTAGCCACATCTGACTGTACATTTGACTGTACATCTGACACGGGTTCAACCGGGCGAAAAACCGACAAGAGTTCGGTCTCGACTGTGTAAACCCTCGCGGGTGGGCCTACCATTAATTAGCGGTAGCGCCAGCTCTAAAACCCCAATCCGATCTGCCCACCAGTCTGGAAAGATTTGTGTCAGATTAGATAAGGGTAGGGTACTAGCAGATGTATCCTCAAGATGGAAAGGCAAACTTTGAAGCTTGAGAAAGTGGCAGTTGCCAAAAATCAGACTTGAGAGTTCCCCCGTTCCCAAAAAAACTTGAGAATTCTCCAAGCGCAGACTTGGGCCAGTTGTATCTTTTAGATCAAATTGCCTCGCTGAGTACCAAAACCCCGATTCCTGACACTGAATCAATCACAGCGAATGATGTCGTCATTAGAACAAAGAATCAAAATGTAAAAACTGGTTGGCATAAAAGAGGGCAGAGTGGATGAACAACGGCAAAGTAAGAATTTACGAATTATCACGGGAACTAAATTTGGATAATAAAGACATCTTGGCAGTTTGCGAGAGGCTCAATATTTCAGTCAAGAGCCACAGCAGCACAATTACAGAATCAGAAGCAGAACGCATTCGCAAAACAGCGGAAAAATACGTAGCCAGCAGCCACTCTTCCCCTGGCAAGCCAGCTCCTCCCGAAAGAGGAGCAGCGCCATCTAGAGAATCTGGCCCTCACCCTAACGACCAACAAAAAAAGCAGCAAATTTTAGAAATACGCAGTCCAAAAGCAAGACCGGCTGGTGATTCATCCCAGCCTGCGGGCAACGAGGAGCAAAACACCCAGCCAGGGGCAACCGTGGCAGTTCCTCCCAAATCCCCCGCATCTCAACAACTCCAGTCCCCACCTAAACCAAATATCAATCGACCAGTGCTGTCGAAGCCAAATGTCGCTGGCTCGGGGGCTGCTTCGGAAACAGTGTCGGACACTGGAGGTGCGATCGCCCCGGAAACAACAGCCCAGGAGCAATCGCCTGCAGCACCTGCGACATCTCAACCGCCGTCGTCGGGAAAGGCTCCCGAACGCAGCCAGCGCCAGCCAGCAGCCCCTCCAGCAGCGCCAGAGGCAAAACTCACGTCGCCGCCAGTCAGAGCCGCGTCGGAGTCGGCCAGTCGCACCCCACAAAGTCTGGGAAACAAGCCGGTACTCAAACTTGCCAGAACCGAGCAAGAGCAATCACAACAGGCACAAACTCTGGACGCGCCGGCAAAACCGAGTCGCCCCAGCAGACCCGCACCGGGAGGTACGGAATCTCGCGACGCGCAAAGACCGCGCCGGGAAGGCGCAGCAGGCCCAGTCAAAATTCAACTGGCCGATCGACCTCAGCCCGGTGGCCCGCGCCGCAGCCTTGCCCCAGCAACGTCAGCCGCCGGACTCCGCAGCCGGGGCGGTGACACCGGAGCCGCAGGGGATGACACTGATGAGAACGAAGAAGATAATACGCCGGAGTCCGGGATTCTTCTCCTCGAAAGGCCCTCCCTCCCTCGTCCTGCCAAAAAGACTTCCGTCATTTGGGAAGAAGATGACGAAGAAAACTCAGATGCTGCCAAAGCTGCTAAAGCTGCCAAACTCAAGCAGCGCAGCCGTCTCAAACCTATAGATGACGATGACGACGACTTAGAAAATGGCTTGGATCTGCCGGCACCAGTTACCGTCAGCCTGTCCCTAGCCCGCCCAGCTAAAGCCAAGAGCACGGCAGCACCAAAGTCAACACCAACTCCGGGCGCACCCGGAAGCGGCAAAAACAAAAGACCGGGCCCTTCTCACGATAAAAGTTCTTCTGGTTCTTCTGGGGGACGCGGCAGCCGGGGCAAAACAGCCGAAGCTAAGGTAGAACGTCCAGAAAAGCTGCTGCTGAGCAGACCGATGACCGTTCAAGAACTAGCAATTACTTTGGCCGTGCCCGAAACCGAAATTATTAAACGGTTGTTCTCAAGAGGCATTGCGGTCAACATTACCGAAACCCTAGACATTTCAGCGGTGAGAACGGTAGCCGAAGAAATGGGTGTAGAGGTAGAAACTCCAGAAAAAGTAGCCCCAGCGCTGAAAGTCATCGAGATGATCGATGAAGCAGATTTGGAATACCTCCAGCGCCGTCCGCCAGTGGTAACGATTATGGGCCACGTAGACCACGGCAAAACAACCTTGCTCGACTCGATCCGCAAAACAAAGGTGGCTCAGGGAGAAGCTGGGGGGATTACCCAGCACATCGGCGCTTACCACGTAGATGTGGAACACGAAGGCAACAGCCAGCAGGTGGTATTTTTGGATACGCCCGGTCACGAAGCCTTTACAGCAATGCGGGCTCGGGGAACGCGGGTTACGGACATCGCTATCTTGGTGGTGGCGGCCGACGATGGCGTGCGTCCCCAGACAATTGAAGCGATCAGCCACGCGAAAGCCGCGAAAGTGCCAATTGTCGTGGCTATTAATAAAGTTGACAAGGAGGGCGCTCAGCCGGAACGGGTGAAGCAAGAGCTCACTGAGTACGGCTTGGTTGCAGATGACTGGGGCGGCGATATTACAATGGTTCCCGTCAGCGCGATTAAGGGAGAAAACCTGGATACGCTGTTGGAAATGATTCTGACAGTGGCAGAAATGGAAGACCTCAACGCTAACCCGAACCGACCGGCTAAGGGTACTGTGATTGAAGCTCACCTCGATAAGGCACGGGGGCCTGTGGCAACCCTGCTGGTGCAGAACGGCACTCTGCGAGTGGGCGATATTGTGGTCGCAGGCTCGGCTCTGGGTAAGGTGCGGGCAATGATCGACGATCGCGGCAAGCACGTAAAACAAGCAACTCCATCCTTTGCGGTGGAAGTGTTGGGGCTGCGGGAAGTTCCTCGCGCCGGAGATGAGTTTGATGTCTTCGGAAACGAAAAAGAAGCAGCGGCGATCGCCACCGGAAGAGCTACTTCCCAACGAGATTCCCGCCTGCTCCAAGGCGGCCGGATCAGCCTCAGCGGCTTCTCTCAACAAGCTAAGGAAGGCGTTCTCAAGGAACTCAACTTGATCTTGAAGGCAGATGTCCAAGGCTCCCTCGAAGCAATTGTCGGCTCTCTGACTGAACTTCCTCAAAAAGAAGTTCAACTCCGACTGCTGCTGTCTGCTCCTGGGGAAATCACAGAAACTGATATTGACCTCGCCGCAGCCAGTAATGCTGTAATTATCGGGTTCAATACTACTCTCGCCACCGGCGCTCGCCTCGCGGCCGACCAAGCGGGCGTAGACGTGCGGGAATACGGCATCATCTATAACCTCTTGGATGATATTCAAGGGGCGATGGAAGGTCTGCTGGAACCAGAACTGGTGGAAGAACCTCTGGGTAAGGTGGAAGTGCGCGCTGTCTTTGCGATCGGTCGCGGGGCTGTCGCTGGCTGTTACGTACTCGAAGGCAAGGTCATCCGCAACTGTAAGGTGCGGGTACGCCGGGGCAACAATATCGTTTACGAAGGTATCCTCGACTCGCTCAAGCGGATGAAGGAAGATGCTAAGGAAGTCAATACTGGCTACGAATGCGGCATTTCCTTGAGCGGCTTTAGCGACTGGGCCGAAGGCGATATTATTGAAGCCTACCGCATGGTTACTAAGCGCCGGACTCTATCTCAATAGTTTTGAGCGGTGAGTTTTGAGTTGGAAGAGAAGTTTTGAGTGCAGGTAACTTTCGTTGCCGATCGCTCGAAACTATTCTCTTCAACTCAATACTCCAAAACTAGATTTCTGGCATAAATATTTAATGCGAGCCGATCGACCGCAGATGCTATTGGGATAAACACAGATCGAGGCAGATTCATTTCAAAATACGTTTGTGAATCAGTCCAAGAAGTCTACTCTTCACTCACAAGTTTGGTTTTTAACTTAAAATTTAAAATTCGCCCACTCAAATAAGACTTACAAAAAGTAACCGGATTGATTTGAAAAATCCTCTTTTTTACCGCTAGATATGTACTCCTCGCACCAGATTTTTAGGGGAAGAGTGCATCCAAGATTGTAAAAACTCAAAATTGAAAACTCATAATTTATAACTAATAATTAATTAAAGTGCGTTCTTTTTGGTCAGAGCCTTTCTTGTGGATTCACCTTTCTGGGGCGGCTGTACTGCCGATTTTCCTGGGACTGTGCTTGCTGGGACTCGCAGTGGGTTATCCCGTACTCCCTGTGTGGTTAGAAGTGTTTTTAGTGGGTGTAACAGGTATTTTTCCTGTGCTTTGGATGCAGTGGTTCCGCCCTTTTTACATTTTTAGTCTTTTAGTCGCGGCTGTGAAACCGGAGAAGTTAACGAATGCCCAGCAGCAGATTCTGACTCGGTTTAAAACTAAGTTAAATCAAGCGATCGCTTTTTTTGTAGCTGTTTTGCTGGCAGTCATTTTGTGGCAGCTATACCGCTTAGCTCCCCTCGCGGCTTCGGTGGCTCCGTTTCCTCCTTCCTGGCGGTGGGCGGGATTGTTGTTGGCAGTTGTTGCTTTTTTAGCTAGCAATTTGTTTTTGCAGGTGTCTGCTAGTGTCGCGGCGGTTTTGCTGGCGCCGGAATCGGAAATGGCAGCGACAAAGCCTTATGTTTTAGAAAAAATTCGGGATGATTTTACGATCGCACTTTGGCAAGCCGATCGACTTTTGCCGACTTTTGCGGGCGAGAAAACTGTCGCGGAGGCTGCACCCGGAGAGCCAACTGAGCCGGCACCGGCAATTGAAAATTCGTCAGCCCAGAGTATTCTCAACCCACAACCTGCTGACAGCAACGGCGCTACCTCCTTGCCCCAACAGTCGCAAGGGAAGTGAAATTAAAAATAAAAGCTGAGATAATTGTAGTTTAAGCTACTTTAGTTTTGAGAAATGTATGCAGTTAAAAAAAATACGTCAGGTTCCTTGCTGCGATCGGGATTATTAATAGTATTAATATTTAAATTTTAATCGCAGGTTGTGGATATTGTATGTTGGCTATTTCTAGAGAAGAATCTATAATAGAGAAAGTCAAGGTAAGATTTGAATCCCTACAGGGGATTAAAACAGAGGTATAACAATATGGCGAATTATTCACCGATCGCACAACCTCAAGCAGCAGAGCCGATCGAACTGTGCGAAGATTCTGAAATCTGGGACAGCCTCAAATCCGCGATCGGCGCAAGTTCAGGGTTTCAACGCTGGCAGCTAGAGCTAAATTTTGATAGTCAGCAGCAAAATGCCACCATTGACCAACAGGTGCGCTCCTATCTGCGCGAAACTTTAGAAACTTTGGCTTACTGAGCGCCCTCAAACCCAATACGGTCAAGGTTTGTGAATTTTACAGGCAAATTCAGCAGGCATCCCCTCCAATATGCTAAGTAAGCGCCGCAAGCGATCGCAGCAACTTCGGACATCAAATTGCAGGGGAGAGAATTTCTGCTTGCTGAGCCGGCATTAATTCTCGCATCCTACCTGCAACACGCTCTGAGAAAAATCAAGATAAAATTAGCCCCAAACTCACGGTACAAAGCGACTGCAGCCGCTTTGTATTGATGTGCCTGTTTTCGTAACTCTTTATAATAAGACTGAGGCACAAGACAATTAACAGTGCGATCGCGGCGATACCCCAAACCGTCGAAATCAACACGATCGCCAATCCTTTGCCCTGTAAGTGCTACTAAATGCTATAAAACGAGAGTTCAGGAAAATGCGCTTAGTCATAGTTCAGTATGCCGGGGATTACGCAGAAACTTTTAAACGCCTCGCGAGAGGGGAAGGTGAAAACTACTACGCTCAACAATATTCGGTTGATGCCGTTACCGAGATGGCAAAACGAGCCGAGTCGGTAACGGTTATTTGTTGCAGAACACCAAAATTTGAGGATCTGGTTCTTGAAAACGGCGTGCGGGCGATCGGTTGCGGATTTAATCACAAAGTTGATCCCAAAAAATTGATCGAGTTAATTGCCGAGCAAAATCCGACTCATTTAGTTATGCGGACAACGATTCCAGACGTTTTCAACTGGGCAATTGAAAATCAAATTAGAACCATCGCTGTATTTGCCGAATCTATTGCAACAAAAAGTTGGCGCGATAAGTGGCGCAACTATTTCCTGGCCAATTTTTTGAATAACAAGCAAATAGAATGGGTTGGGACTTACGGCATTACTTCATCTTTATTGTTCAAAGAAATTGGAGTAAAACCCGATAAAATAATTCCTTGGGACTTTCTCTTAGATACCAATCCCGGCTCTTTGTCGCCGAAAGAAATCCCTGGAGATGTCAAAAAAGATTTAAAACTTTTTTACGCTGGTTCGTTAGTACAAAGTAAGGGAGTTGGCGATATATTAAGAGCTGTACCAAAGTTAAAAGAGCGCAATATATCAGTTCACTTAAAAATGGCAGGTAAAGGCGAAGAAGAGTTTTTTGTCCGGCGAGTTGAAGAGTTGCAAATTAAAGATTCTGTAGAATTTCTGGGAATAGTGCCAACTGATACTTTAGAACCTTTAATGAGAGAATCCGATATCGTGCTAGTGACTAGCAGGCACGAATATCCCGAAGGCTTTCCTCTGACAATTCAGCACGCTTTACGCACTAGAACACCGATAGTAGCTTCGGATCACCCAATGTTTAAAACCCACTTGAAGCATGGCATTAATTCCATGATTTTCGAGGCGGGAAACTCTCAGGCTTTAGCCGAATGTATCGAAAATCTAATTTCGGATTCAGCGCTTTATCACAATATTTCTGTCGCTTCTCACTCAACCTGGTACGAGTTGCGCTTGCCTGTCAAATGGGCCGAATTGATCGATCGCTGGCTGGATGATTCCCCTGAAAGCAAACAGTGGCTGTTTGAAAACAGACTGGCTTCTGAATACTACAATCAAAAATCCAGTAAATGATTAATTCAAAAAATACGATCGACCAACCAGCCAACTTCCCAGCCACAGCCCGAAACCCGAAGTAGCAACTGAGAGGATAAACGTGTAGAGCTCGCGCCCGGTGGCGATCGACCTTTCGCCCGCTACCATCCGCGCCACAACTCCAGCCACAATCCCGATCGCAGCCAAAGCCCCATAAACACTCTTAGATCCAGCAATCTCTAAGGCTTGCGTCAAAGCCCCCGAACCTGCCCCAGCCAGCGTCCCCGCCCACGCCCCAATCGCCAGCCCGATCGCACCAGATAACCCGATCGAACTGCGGGAATTCACGGCTACTTCCGCCAGCAGCCCGCAGGCCAAGCCCGCGAACCCCCAACTCACCGCCGCCGCCAACGCCTTCGACCAATCCCCATTCGTTCCAGCCATCAATCCCACCACTGTCGCCACTCCCGCCGCAGCCACAACTAAAGCCACTGTCCGAGACTCGGCCTCGGAACTGGCGATCGCCCCCAAACCAGCGCCAATTGCCGCCCAGACAGCCCCCGTTACCATTCCTCCCGCCTGAAAACCGGCGATCGACCCCCCCACCGCCCCAGCCAAAACCAGCGCCGCCAGCCACACTTTAGGCGTAGCCGAGCCCTCCGCCAGCAAAATCGCGGCCCACAGCCAATCCGCACCCCAGATTAAAATCCACATCCACAGGGGGGCCTGATATGTTGTCAAAATGCAGCCCGTCACAGCGTAACTCGCTACGGCGATCGCCAGCGGGCCCCAAGGAAAAGTTAAACTGCTTTGAGACGCCTGCGGCTTGGAGTATTGAGTCGGAAACTCTTTTTTGTTTTTCCGCGTAAAGTTTCGATAGTTTTGAGATGGGCGCGCTTTTCTCGCCGCGCTGCGCCCCAATGGCTTTCTTGTCCGCGACGCTTCCCGATTTTTAGCGGTAACTCGTTTGTTGCTAGAAGAGTTGTTTTGAGTTGGAAATTTTTGGGACGAGGTTTTGGGGCGGGTTTGACGGCGCTGGGAACCAGACCTGCGGGCCGATCCCGAACGCCTTCTCAGCGGCTTTTCCGGCGGCCGAGGGGGCGGCGGCTGTGGCTGCTGAAACGGTTTGTCGATCGACCTCGATTCCGGCTGACTCAGAAACAACACCAATTCTTCGTAAGCTTGATTAATTTCTGTTAATCTTTGTTCAGCTTTTTGTTGCAGGCGATCGTTGTGGGCCAACCGATCGGGATGCCACACAAACGCTAAATCCCTGTAGGCGCGTTTAATTTCTTCTAAGGAAGCTCCAGGCTCAATTTCGAGGATTTCGTAGCATCGATTAATGTCAGCCATAGGCTTCGATCTGCAGGTGTTGGTAAATTTACGCGCGTGCGTTGGCGAAGCCTGTGCGATAGCACTTAGCTATCCCGTAAGGAATCATACTTCTTATCTTTTAGCATTCTCAGGCAAGCTGCACAATTTACGATCGCGATCGAGAGTCAGTCGATTGTAGATTTAGGACTTATATGTCAATCGATCGGACACGATCTTATTCAAAAAACCCGGTTTTTCGGAAAAATCAAAATTTTAGACTCCACTTCGGGCTCCGGTGAATCACTGCGCTGCAAGTAAATCGAAAATCGAAAATCGAAAATTTCAAATCGACTGACTGATTTTATAAGGGTTTAGAGCTTTTTTGCGGTTGCGTTCGGTTTTGAAACAGGCATCACAACTGGCTACAATGAGAAAATACTTTCGTGCGATCGCAATCTGTGTCAGTGTCGGCAAATCAAGCTCCCACCTTCATCTTAGTTGACGGCCACTCCCTGGCCTTTCGTTCCTACTTCGCCTTCGCCAAAAGTCGAGACGGAGGCTTGCGAACTACTACAGGCATTCCCACCAGCGTCTGTTTTGGCTTTCTCAAGTCGCTGCTGGAAGTTATGGCCGCCCACGATCCCCAGTACATGGCGATCGCCTTTGACCTCGCCGCGCCCACTTTTCGCCACGAAGCAGACGAAACTTACAAAGCAGGTCGTCCCGAAACCCCCGAAGATTTTATTCCCGATCTCAAAAACCTGCAAGAACTCCTCACCTATCTCAATTTGCCAGCAGTCACCGCTGAGGGCTACGAAGCGGACGATGTTTTGGGAACTTTAGCCAACAAAGCCAGCGCCGCCGGTTATGCGGTTAAAATCCTCACGGGCGATCGAGATTTGTTTCAATTAGTAGAAACCGACAAAAATATCAGCGTCTTGTATTTGAGTACCGACGAGCTCAGGCGATCGGGAAAAGGCAAATCTCAAGAATACGGCCCCGAACAAGTTAAAGAAAAACTCGGTATTTTGCCCGAACAAGTAATAGATTACAAAGCTTTGTGCGGCGACAAATCCGACAACATTCCCGGAGTCAGAGGCATCGGCGACAAAACCGCCCTGCAACTGCTAGAAGCTTACAACACCCTCGACGGAATTTATGCAGCGATTGACGATCTAAAAGGCGCAACCAAGAAAAAGCTCGAAGAAGGCAAAGAAGCTGCTTATCATTCTCAACGCATGGCGACAATTGTCCAAGACGTTCCCTTAGAAATCAACTTAGAAGATTGCCAGCTTATAGGTTTTGACGAAACAGCCTTGATTCCCATGCTGGAAAAGTTGGAATTCAAAACATTTTTAACCAAAGTTAAACAAATTCAAAAACGGTTTGGCGGTGTTGAAGAACCATTAGAAAAGGGCGGGCAAGATGCCCACCCCACAATCAATTCACTGGAGAGTGGAACAGGCATCTTGCCTGTTGCTTTGGCCGGGCAAGATGCCCACCCCACAATAGATAAGTCACCTCAAACTGGTGAAAGTTCAGAAGCAGATGAATTGTGGTTTTGGACTCATGATGACACTAAAGCCGCCCAGCAAGCAAACAAATTACCCATTAAACCACGAATAATTCAAACAACCGAACAGTTAAACGAATTAGTTCAACTGCTGGAAACTTTCACCGACAAAACCTCGCCCGTGGCGTGGGATACCGAAACCACCGCCCTCGAACCGCGAGATGCCGAATTAGTCGGAATTGGCTGCTGTTGGGGAACCGGTGAAGAAGATGTCGCTTACATTCCCACGGGACACAAAACGGGCAAAAACTTGGACAAAGCTACAGTTTTAAATGCTTTGCGTCCGATTTTGTCAAGCGAGAATTATCCCAAGGCGCTGCAAAATGCTAAATTCGATCGATCGATCCTGCGTTGTCAAGGAATCAAACTCGCCGGAGTCGTATTTGACACCATGCTAGCCAGTTACGTACTCAACCCCGAAAATAGCCACAGTCTCAGCGAATTGTCAAGGAAATACTTAGGTATTGTCGCAGAAAGCTACAAGGAATTAGTACCCAAAAACAAAACAATTGCTGACATCAGCATTCCCAAAGTAGCTGACTACTGCGGTATGGATGTTCACACCACATTTGGGTTAGTAAGTAAACTTAGAGCAGAATTGGATAAAGCTGATGAAGGTAGCTTTCCCGGAAAATCATTGCAGGATTTACTGCTGAAAGTAGAACAGCCTTTAGAGCCAGTTTTAGCTGAAATGGAATACTGCGGAATTCGCATTAATTCAGCTTATCTCAATACCCTCTCGCAAGAGCTAGAAATAAAATTAGCCAAACTTGAAGAAAATACCTATGAAGCAGCGGGGAGAAAGTTTAATTTAGGTTCGCCCAAACAACTAAGCGAAATCTTGTTAGAAAAAATCCCCGAACAGTTTCAGAAAAAGTCTCGCAAAACCAAGACTGGATACTCTACAGACGCGGCTGTTTTGGATAAATTGCAAGGAGACCACCCGATTGTAGACGATTTATTAGAGTACCGAACATTATCCAAATTAAAATCAACCTATGTCGATGCTTTGCCGCAGTTAGTGCGTGGGGATACCGGGCGAGTACATACAGATTTTAACCAAGCTGCAACGGGTACGGGTCGGCTTTCTTCTTCCAATCCCAATTTACAAAATATTCCCATCCGCACCGAGTTTTCGCGGCAAATTCGCAAGGCTTTTTTACCGGAAGCAGGTTGGCTGATGGTGTCGGCTGACTATTCTCAAATTGAACTGCGAATTTTGGCTCATTTGAGTCAAGAACCTGTGTTAATAGAAGCTTACCAAAATAACCGAGATGTGCATACCGTAACGGCTCAACTGTTGTTTGAAAAAGAGGAAGTAACGCCGGATGAAAGACGGTTTGGGAAAACGATTAATTTTGGGGTAATCTATGGTATGGGGGCGATTAAGTTTGGGCGATCGATGGGCAAAACTTCCGCAGACGGGAAAAAGTTTATTGAACGATTTAACGAGCGTTACAGTAAGGTTTTTGAATATTTGGAGCACGTAAAAAAAGAGGCGATCGCCCTAGGCTACGTTTCCACTATACTAGGCCGCCGCCGCTACCTAAACTTCAAGAGCGAAAGCCTCCTCGACTTAAAAGGCCGCAATCCCCAAGACATTCACTCCGATAGACTTAAATCTCTCAGCAGAGATGACGCCCAATCTTTGCGGGCTGCAGCCAACGCACCGATTCAAGGCTCCAGTGCTGATATCATTAAACTTGCCATGATTGAGGTAGACAAAATTTTGCAAAACTATCAGGCGCGGCTGTTATTGCAAGTTCACGACGAATTAATCTTTGAAGTACCTCCCGATGAATGGGAAGAATTGCAGCCAAAAATTAGAACGGCGATGGAAAATGCTCTGCCGCTTAGCGTACCGCTGATAGTTGACATCCACGCGGGACAAAATTGGATGGAAACTAAATAAACAGAGAAAATGATGAACCCAAATAAAATTGCCCTTTCCCCTACAATTACCCGCTTTAGTGCAGTTGTTCTGCTGTTTTTACTCTCCGGTTGTCCGCAAAAGCTACCGCCCAACAATTATGCTGTGAAACGAGTCAGCGACGGCGACACCCTTGTCGCCAGCGATAGCGCCGGGAAGGATATCAAAGTGCGTTTTGCCTGCATAGATGCACCGGAAATTGCCCACACCAACGCTGAAAAAAACAGCAAAAAAGCAGCAGATAAGAATCAGTTTAAGTGGGGAAATCTAGCCGAGCAAAGAATGCAGCAGCTAGTCAAAGAAGGAGGCGGGCGCGTTGTTTTGACCGTCACCGATACCGATCGCTACGGCCGCCAAGTGAGCGAAGTTCGCTTGCCAAACGGTAAATTTGCCCAAGAAGTTTTGCTGCGCGAAGGATTAGCAATGGTTTACCGTCCTTACTTAAAAAACTGTCCGAGTGCAAGTATTGTGGAACAAGCGGAAGCCGAAGCTAAGAAAAATCGGCGCGGCGTTTGGGGAGATTCTAAGTTTGTTCCCGCTTGGAATTTTCGGAAGAAATGATTTAGGCAGTTGGCAGTTGTTAGTTGGCAGTTGGCAGTTGGCAGTTGGCAGTTGGCAGTTGGCAGTTGTTAGTTGTTAGTTGTTAGTTGGTAGGGGCGGTGCCAAGAGTGCCCGCCCTCTTAGTTGTTAGTTGTTAGTTGGTAGGGGCGGTGCCAAGAGTGCCCGCCCTCTTAGTTGTTAGTTGTTAGTTGTTAGTTGTTAGTTGTTGGTTGTTAGTTGTTAGTTGTTATTTGTTATTTGTTATTTGTTATTTGTTATTTGTTATTTGTTATTTGTTAGTTGTTAGTTGTTATTTGTTATTAGTCAACAGTTAACAGTCAACAGTTAACAGTCAACAGTCAACAGTCAACAGTCAACAGCCAACAATGCCCAATGCCCAATTCCCAATTCCCAATTCCCAATTCCCAATTCCCAATTCCCAATGCCCAATTCCCAATGCCCAATTCCCAATTCCCAATTCCCAATATATGTGATAGGCTCCAGATAACTCAATAGACAGCCGCCAAATGGGGTCTATTGCAATCACCCAAAAATTCACTTTAGGGGACATCAATGAAGATCAAAAATCTGGTTATTTCCGGCATTTCCTTGCTTCTCGGTACTGCAATTGTAGGCAGTGCGATCGCTCAAGAACTGACAGACAGCGAAAAAACGGTTGTTTGTCGCTTGAAAACTGAAGTTGAGCAGCGTTCTAGCAACGGTCAAAAATTAGTATTTGTGCCATTGCTGGGGCAAGTTCGCAAGCAAGTTTCGTCTCCGTTTAGAGCCACGCTGCATCCCGATACTGAGTATACTTTTGTTGCGACTTGCGACGGAAATTGCCAGGATTTAAACTTAACTCTCAAGGATGCCAGCGGTCAAGAAATCGGTACGAGTCAAAAGACAGGCGAACTGTCTTCAATCTCTTTTACTCCGCCGTCCCAAGGCGAATATCAAATCACTGCTAAGCCTGGGGAATGCACGACGGCAGAGGGTTGCAGTTTCGGCATGGGAATCTTCGTTCCCGCTTCTGCGAGCGTACCTAATGCTTCAAGAATTCCTGCTCAAATAGCACAATTTAAACTTTGCCAGTAGAGGAACAGCGATAAATTGTGGGTTGCGAGTAGAGCGGACTGTTCGATCGCGAATTTAACTGCTAACTTGCAACTTATAACTCGCTTTTTGTATGGCCCAGTATCGGATCGATCGGGTACTGGTACAGATTTGAGATTGAAAAATTGGGGAATTGAGGAATTTTAGATTAATCGATCAATTCCTCAGTCACTTGAGAACCGCTATAGTCGGTCGATCGTAACTGCTGCCAACTGTCAAGCCGATCGAGCTGTGGAACCCTGCAAAGACCCGATAACTGCCGAAATCCGGGCCGAAGCAAGAACTTTATTTACCCTCACGCAGCCATCAATTAGAATGTAGGTGGTGCCTCCAAGGGTGACGAGTAAATTCCCCATGTCTTTAACCTTAGCCTTGAAAAATCAACTGCAGAACGCTCCTCAAATAGGGTTGAAAAATCTGTTTGGCCGCTTGGGTATCAGGCAGAAAATCGGCTGCGGATACGCCTTGGTCATTGGTATTGCGATTTTGGGTGCTGTGGCGGGACGGGGAGTGGAATCCTATCACAAGCAGCAAGTTAGAGAAAAACTGGCGATCGACCGAGATAAAGCCGAAATCCTGACTAATCTCAATAATACAGTGCAGGAAGTCAGAATTCACCAGCAAGAGCTGGTGGCAAGCTTGACAAAACCGGAAATTTTCGATCGCCAGCGCTCGGAATTCCTCACACGTGTTGCTCAGATGAGCGGCATCCTGGAACAACTGCAAACCATGCCGCCGACAAAAAATCCCGAAATTGCCAAAGACTACCAAATGCTTGAAAAGTTCGGTCAAGTCAACGGCCAGACGGTAGAATCATACTTTCAACAAGTACAAAAATTGTTGGCGACTGTGAAATTATCAGCTTTGAATCCGCAGCAGCGGCAGGCTTTCGGGCGCAACTTGAACAATTTTGTCACAGGCGAAACCGCTTTGAAACTCCAACAGTTTTCGGAGGATTCAGCCAAACTCGCGGACAAGTTTCGCGATCGAGCCGACGAGGAATTTAGAACCTACGAGAAAGCACAAAAACTCGGAACTCTGATTATCGCTGGCTCTCTCCTGATATCGGCCGCGATCGCAGCCATACTTGCAGCATACACCAGCAGGGCGATCGCCCGCCCCTTAGAAGCCACTACCCTGATCGCTCAGCGAGTCACAGAAGAATCCAACTTCGATTTGCAAGTACCCGTCACTACTTCCGACGAAGTAGGAATGCTAGCAGTTTCCCTCAACGAACTGATTCAGCGGGTAGCAGAATATACAGAAGACTTGCACGAAGCAAAAGTAGCAGCCGAAGCTGCCAACCGCTCGAAAAGTGCATTTCTCGCCAACATGAGCCACGAACTCCGCACCCCCCTCAACGCCATCATTAACTACAGCGAAATGCTGCAAGAAGATGCTCAAGATTCCGGTTCCGAAGACTTTCTCCCAGACTTAGAAAAAATTCAAACCGCAGGCAAACATTTGCTCGACATGATCAGCGACATCCTCGACATTTCCAAAATAGAAGCCGGCCACGTCACGCTTTATTTGGAAAACTTCGACGTAGCGACAATGATTGAAGAAGTGATGACTACGGCTCAACCGCTAGTAGAAAAAAAAGGTAATGCTTTAGCGCTGAAAACCAAAGGCGAACTCGGCACAATGTACGCCGACCAACCGAAAGTCCGGCAAATTCTCCTAAACTTGCTCAGCAACGCTGCCAAATTTACTGAAAAAGGCGTGATTACTATTGGCGTCGAAAGAATTAAAACTGAAAAAACAAAACAGCCGAAAAAACATAAAAATAAGGATTCTAACTCGGCTTCAAACTACAGTTCTCAAATTTTGATTTTTCGAGTCACCGATACTGGTATTGGCATGACGGACGAGCAATTAGAGCAGATATTCAAACCTTTTACCCAAGCCGATGCTTCGACTACCAAGAAGTATGGAGGCACGGGTTTGGGATTGACAATTAGCCAGCGTTTGTGTCAAATTCTGGGCGGCGAAATTAGCGTTGAAAGCGAAAACGGTAAAGGTTCAACTTTTATTGTCAGTCTCCCGGAACGGGTGGTGATGCAGGCTTGAAAACAGTCATTAGTCATTAGTCATTAGTCATTAGTCATTAGTCATTAGTCATTAGTCAGTAGGGGCGGTGCCAAGAGTGCCCGCCCTCTGCCGTCATTAGTCATTAGTCATTAGCCGTAGGGTGCGTCGCGATCGACAATCTCTAAAAAAATCAACAATCTCGGAGCGACGCACCGGTGCAAAATTAATCAGCAGTCATTAGTTGTTATACACTGAAAAAATGGGCAAGTACATCGTTTTTAGAGCTGATTTGACTGAAGAAGAAGGTGCAGAAAACAGACATTTTTGCCGAACACTTCGACCGATAAATTCAATTTTCTGAAGGTCGATGCAATTAGTCGCTAAGTCAGGGCGGGTTTATGTAGATTGTCGGTGAAATTGAAAGATTGTTGGTGAAGCGATATTTTACAAATATTGTGGTTAATTTCTTAAACCTGATATTATTTCTATTCTGATTAATTAATCATTGCTCGACTTGATTGCATATTTCCGATAATTTAACTGGAAGCTGAAACACAGGGCGGAAATACCTATCTACATATAGGGGAACACCGATCCGATCGCCCTCCGCAACTCCCTACAATGATAATTGTACGGGCGATCGAGTAATTGCCTCTACAGTATCGCTCTTTTTTTAATGCAGGGAATTAAAATTTATGCAACCGAATAATCCAAACCAATTTACCGAAAAAGCCTGGGAAGCCCTGGCGCGCACTCCAGAAATCGTCAAAGCAGCTCAGCAGCAGCAGCTAGAAAGCGAACATTTGATGAAAGCTTTGCTGGAACAAGAATCGGGACTTGCTAGCAGCTTATTTAACAAAGCGGGAGTTTCTGTCGCCAAATTGCGCGATCGCACTGATGAGTCTATCAGCCGCGGGCCCAAAATATCGGGAACTGGTGGCAACGTCTATCTCGGTCGTTCTCTCGACACCCTGCTAGACCGCGCTGAAGCTTACCGCAAAGAGTACGGCGATGAATTTATCTCGATCGAACACCTGATCCTAGGATACGTCAAGGACGATCGCTTCGGCAAAAATCTCCTGCAAGAATTTAAACTAGATGAAGCCAAGCTCAAAAATATTATTACCCAAGTCCGGGGGAACAACAAAGTGACAGACCAAAATCCAGAAGGCAAATATGAAGCGCTGGAAAAATACGGCCGAGACTTGACAGAAGCCGCGCGTCAAGGCAAACTCGATCCAGTCATCGGAAGAGATGACGAGATTCGCCGCACCATTCAAATATTGAGCCGCCGCACCAAAAATAACCCCGTACTGATTGGGGAACCGGGAGTTGGCAAAACTGCGATCGCCGAAGGACTCGCCCAGCGAATTATCACCGGAGATGTGCCGCAATCTCTCAAAGACAGACAATTAATTAGCTTAGATATGGGCGCGTTAATTGCCGGTGCCAAATTCCGAGGAGAATTTGAAGAACGCTTGAAAGCCGTGCTCAAAGAAGTGATGGACAGCAACGGTAAAGTCATCCTATTTATCGATGAAATTCACACCGTTGTCGGGGCCGGCGCGACACAAGGCTCGATGGATGCCGGCAACTTGCTCAAACCCATGTTGGCGAGGGGAGAATTGCGCTGTATCGGCGCTACAACTCTCGACGAATACCGCAAATATCTCGAAAAAGATGCAGCTTTAGAGCGGCGTTTTCAACAAGTTTATGTTGACCAACCGACAGTAGAAGATACTGTCTCTATCCTGCGGGGTTTGAAGGAACGGTACGAAGTACACCACGGTGTAAAAATTTCTGACAGCGCGCTAGTTGCTGCGGCTACTTTGTCTACTCGATATATTAGCGATCGCTTCCTTCCAGACAAAGCCATTGACTTAGTGGACGAAGCAGCCGCTAAACTTAAAATGGAGATTACTTCCAAGCCCGAAGAATTAGACGAAATCGATCGCCGGATTTTGCAGCTAGAAATGGAAAAACTGTCGCTGCAAAAAGAAAGCAACGCAGCTTCGATCGAACGCTTGGAAAGACTGGAAAAAGACTTAGCCAATCTCAAGGAACAGCAAAGCGGTTTGAACGCCCAATGGCAATCAGAAAAAGGTGTCATCGGTAGCATTCAAACAATCAAAGAACAGATGGACAAGGTAAATATTGAAATTCAACAAGCTGAATTAAAATATGACCTGAACCGCGCTGCTGAGTTGAAATATAGCAAGTTGACCGAGCTGCAAAAACAACTGCAAGAAGCCGAAGCTCAACTAACAGCAACTCAAACCACTGGTAAAACTTTACTCAGGGAAGAAGTCACCGAATCTGACATTGCTGAGATTATTTCTAAGTGGACGGGAATCCCGATTAGCAAGTTAGTTGAATCGGAAATGCAGAAACTTTTGTACTTGGAAGATGAACTGCACAAACGGGTAATCGGACAGGATGAAGCGGTGACGGCGGTTGCAGATGCAATTCAACGATCGCGCGCGGGTTTAGCAGATCCGAACCGTCCGGTTGCTAGTTTTATATTCCTCGGCCCCACGGGTGTAGGTAAAACCGAGTTGGCGAAAGCATTAGCATCTTATCTGTTCGACACCGAAGAGGCGATCGTCCGCATTGATATGTCGGAATACATGGAGAAACACGCGGTTTCGCGGTTAATCGGTGCGCCTCCGGGATACGTCGGCTACGATGAAGGCGGACAATTAACTGAGGCTGTGCGCCGCCGTCCTTACTCCGTGATTCTATTTGATGAAATCGAGAAAGCGCACCCGGATGTTTTCAATATCATGCTGCAAATTCTGGATGACGGCCGCGTTACCGATGCTCAAGGTCACACGGTAGACTTTAAGAATTCTGTGATTATTATGACATCGAATGTCGGCTCTCAATACATCTTAGATGTGGCGGGAGATGAGGAACAAATGCGGAGTCGGGTGATGGAGGCGATGCGGGGTACTTTCCGCCCGGAATTCTTGAACCGGATCGATGAGATGATTATTTTCCACAGTTTGAGTAAGACGGAACTGCGGCAAATCGTGCAGTTGCAAGTCAAGCGCTTGGAAAAACGGTTGGCTGAACGTAAGATGTCTCTGAAGCTGTCGGAATCTGCGATCGACTTTTTAGCCGAAATTGGTTACGATCCGGTTTACGGTGCGCGGCCTTTGAAGCGGGGAATTCAGCGGGAGTTGGAAACGCAAATGGCGAAGGGTATTTTGCGGGGAGATTTTGCTGATAGCGATACGATTTTTGTGGATATCGAGAATGAAAGGTTGGCGTTTAAGCGGCTGCCGGCACAGTTGGTGACTGCGAAATAATTGGAGTTGCGCTTTGCGTCAAAAACCGAGTTTCTCGGATAATCTTAGTTTTAGGGTGCGCTGCGGCGCACCTTTTTTTTGGCGCACTTTTTTTCTCTAAATCGCGGTAGGTACTCCAAAAACCAAATCTCTCCACAAATTCCCCGTTGTCATAAATTGACGATCGCACTTTTTTTGATAAGTGCGATCGCTTTTACCAAGTAAGTCCCAAACTTTTATGGTAAAATCATAGTAGCGATAAGTCTATTCACTCGACAATATCCGATTATTCTTTAACAATATGCGATCGAAACTAGAAATTACCGAGCAACACAAAAAGGTTGATGCTGCTGAAGCAGAAATCCGCGACAAGCAGCAGCTAGTTAATTACGATACCAAAGAGTATCCAGTCGAAATACTCGTTCAAAAATATATGGAAGGAAAGGATGATGATACCAATGAGTTGTTCATCCCCGACTACCAACGAGAAATGGCTTGGGATGAAGCAAGGCAGTCAAAGTTTATTGAGTCTATAATTTTGGGGCTGCCAATACCTTATATTTTTGTTGCTGACATCCATGAGGACGAAAACGATGAAGCCCGTTTAGAAATAATAGATGGTACACAACGCATTCGGACTCTAACTAGATTTATCAACAACGAATTAACCTTGACAGGCTTAAATAAAATACAGAGTTTAAATGGATTTAAGTTTGCTGATTTGCCCCTTGCCCGTCAGAGGCGCTTCAACCGCACTACACTTCGGATGATTCAACTAACTGAAAGTGCAAATGAAGAAACGCGAAGAGATTTATTTGAACGCATTAACACAGGTAGCGTCGATCTAAACGAGATGGAAAAGCGCAGAGGCATACTGCCAGGCCCGTTTCTCGAACTGATTGAGGAACTATCTAAACATGATAAGTTCCGCAAATTATGCGCTTTTTCTGAGTCTGCTATTCGCAGCCGCGAACCGCAAGAATTTGTGTTGCGTTTTTTTGCATTTTTAAACAACTATCAGAAATTTAATAGCAAGATAAACAAATTCCTTGATGACTATTTGAAGCAAGTAAATACCGAGGCGAAAAAGGCAGATCCGAAATTCGATCGCGAAAAAATGCGGGCCGAATTCGAGTCAATGCTAAACTTTGTAGAAAAATATTTTCCTCAAGGATTTCGCCAAGGTAAAAATGACGCGAGAACCACAACTCGGATTAAATTCGAGTCTCTGGCTGTAGGTGTTGCTCTTGCTTTGAGAGAAAAAAGTAATCTTGAACTAAAGTCAACAGAATGGCTCACTTCAAAAGAGTTTAAGAATTGCACGAAATCTGATGCCAGCAGTTCTAATAATAAAGTAGTTTTACGCATTGAATATGTCCGCGACAGACTGCTAGGCAAAAGATGAACACTGTACTCTTAGATTTCAATACACGCGCCAATGAGGTGAATGATTACTTCATTTTTCTAGAGGGTTTGATCGAACAAACTACTAAATTAGCGGTAACCGATAGTGCTGGCAACGACAAAATACAAAGTCTTAATCCTGAGTTAGCAAAAACTCTTAAAGCTAATGGTTTTTTGTTATTGTATAACTTAGTTGAATCCACTATGCGAAATGCCATTGAAGCCATATTTGATGAATTTAAAAATCAAGCAATCTCCTTCGATCAACTCAAACCAGAAATCAAAATGATTGTTCTTCAAAATCTTAAAAAGCGTTCTCTTGAGGAAATTCATTTACAAATCAATCAAATATCTACAGACATCATTATAGCTACATTTGACAGCAAAAAATTATTTTCAGGGAATGTGGATGCTAAGTTGATTAAAGAAATAGCCCAAAAATACGGTTTTTCCTGTCAAACAGAACCTACTCAGACAAAGAACGGGCAAAACCTTGTAGTTATTAAACGCAACAGGAATGACTTAGCCCACGGAGTTAAGTCTTTTAAGGAAGTGGGGCAAGGTAAGACTATTGAGGATCTTTTAAAGATTAAGGATGAAGTCATAGAATACCTACGTCAAATACTGGAGAATATTAAAACTTATCTTGACAATCAAGAGTATTTGGACGTAACTACAGGTAATCCTTAATTTTAGGCTAAGAAACCGGGTCGATCGAATACTACCAAGATGATTGATGTGATAATTGCTACTGCACCCTTGTTTTGTCAATCCCAAGCACTTCTAAAACAGGTTGACAAGTTGCGGCTGTACTCGACACACCGGGAATATGCTGCCTAACTTGGTTGAGCTTTTGGTACGGGCAGAACGAACATTATTTGTGGTATAATTATTTCAAATAAGATGGGATTAACTTCGACATAATTCTTACTTATTAATTAAAAAATATTTTTTCGGTGATGATGCTTTCGGTGGTGATTGCGTGACGATCGATCTGTGCAGCCGATGCAGTCGAAAAGCCCCTGCGATCGCCCGGAAGCAAGCAGCAAGTGCCTCAGATCACAAAGGCGGTCGATCGCCCTCACTGCAAAAAAACGTAAAGTTATGTCAAATTAAGTAAAGATTTAGAAAATAACTATTGGCAGATCCGCAGACAGTTATGAAAACAAAACTAAGAGCGACAGACACCAAAAAAATGGAGATAGACTCGCAGCAGTTGAGCGCAGACCAAGAACTGATTCTCAACCAAGTAGACAATGCGATAGCTATGTTCGACTCGTCTGACTGCTTAGTTTTATTTAATAAAAAATTGGCCGACACTTGGGGACTGTGCCCAGAATGGCTGACCACAAAACCCAAGTGCGAGTTGCTGTTTGCGGAAATTGTCGATCGGGGTTACTTGTCCGTTCAGCAGTGGGAACAGTTTCAGCAAGCACTGCAAACATCTGAGGATGAAAGTTTATCGTTTTATTTCGAGCAATCCAATGCCGTTTGTTTGGAAGTTTTCGCCACAACTACCAACAGCGGCGGGCGGCTGTTTACCTTTCGAGATGTGACGGTATACCGAAAATCCCAAGCTAGCTTGAACGCAGAAGTCAGGCGGCTGACATTTCTGTTAGGTTTAACCGAACGCCTGCAAAACTCTCACAGTTTGCAAGAAATAGGTCAGTTTGCCCTCAGCTATCTGGTAGAGGCGGCGAATGCTGCTTTCGGAGACGTGAAAGTGATTAGCGGCAAGGGAAACGACCGGCAAGCGACGGCGATTTCCAATCAAGTTTCTACTCAATTTCTGGCTAGTTACGGGGAACCTGTCGCCGCCGGAATGCAAGAATTGCTCGACAAAGGCATTCCTTTCGGCACCGGTTTGCTGTGGAAAGTGGTGGAAACCGGTCAGCCTTTGTTTGTCGAAGATTATGCCCGACATCCCGATGCCGTGCCGGAATTTCGGCATCCGGGAATCGGACAATTGGGCATTTTTCCGATCGCAGCTACCGACGGCACGATTATCGGAGTGCTGACGCTGGAGTCGCGCAACGTCAAAAAACTGCAAGCCTCCCTCCACCAAGAAGTGCTCTCGGCTGCTTGTCGGACTCTGGGGGCGGCGATCGAGCGGGCTCAGACACAAGAAAACCTCCGCCAAGCTAACGAACAATTAGAGTATTCTTCTCAGTTGAAATCTGAGTTTTTAGCCTCGATGTCCCACGAATTGCGGACACCTCTCAACAGCATTCTCGGCTTTTCTGACTTGCTGCTGCGGCAAACAGCCGGACAGTTGAGCGACCGACAAATCAACTATGTAGAACTAATCGAAAAAAGCGGGCAGCACTTGTTGCAGCTAATCAACGATATTCTCGATCTTTCTAAAATTGAAGCGGGGAAAGTAGAACTAGATTTACAGCCTGTGAGGGTTCACGAACTCGCCACAGACTGTCTGAAAATGACTCAACCGCGGGCCGAAAAAAAGCGGATTGCTTTGTCTTTAGAACTAGACTACCGCATTACTAAAGTTTGTCTCGACGAACGGCGAGTGCGACAAATTGTGATTAATTTACTTTCCAACGCCATCAAATTTACGCCGGAACAGGGACAAGTTAAACTCAGCGGGCGTTTGGCCTACGGTAGCGAAATGCAGGGCGATTACCGACCGGATTGTTCTCCTGTAAATGCCAGCACTCCTTATTTTTGTTTGGAGGTGAAAGACTCGGGTATCGGCATTCCTCAAGACCGCTGGCACCTGCTATTTCGACCTTTTCAACAGGTGGATTCTTCTCTGACTAGGCGGCACGACGGCACTGGTTTGGGTTTGGCTTTGACTAAGCGTTTGGCGGAATTGCACGGGGGAACTGTTTCTTTTCAATCTGTTTGCGATGTCGGCAGTGTGTTCCGCGTTTGGCTGCCTTTGACGGAGATGCGTCAAGAG
>NZ_JBARVX010000543.1:0-15271 GCF_049646505.1 Microcoleus sp. | reverse complement strand
TTATTAAGGGGGGGAGTCAAACTTTTGATAGTAGCATAACTTTATGAAATCGGTATGATTTTTATAACCCTTATTCTGGTTCGCGATCGCCAAAATCTTCATCTTCCGGGCCGCGGGGATGGATGGTGCAGTTGAGCAGATGGCCGCCGTCGCTTCTTCGGTAATAGTAGCGACAAAGGCTGAGAATTCTTAACTGTTGACTGTGCTTTTTTTGGCTCCAACTGTAGCGGTTGCTACGCCAAACAGCAGTATCGCAGCACCTGCGAGAACCGCCGGCGCGGGCACTTCCCGAAACACCAAATAACCCAAAAAACTCGCCGCCACGGGTTCAAACAATACGGCAAGAGTTACTATAGTTGGGGAAATTTGCACTACGGCCCAGTTTAAAATGGTGTGACCGATTAATTGAGGCAAAACAGCAGTCAACAAAATATAAAAATATACAATGTGCGAATAATCGGTATAACGAGTACCCAAGGCGAGGGGGAGAGGCAGCAGGACGATCGCAGCAACAGTATAGGCGATCGCGATATAACCGCCAATTCCCAGTCCCCGCCGCTGAGCTTCCCGCCCCAGCAGCAGGTACAAACTGACAACCCAGGAACCAGCCAGAGCCAGGAAATCGCCCAGGAGTTTGCTGCTGCCGGCACTTTCTGCGCCCGCACTCCCCAGGGCGATCGCCATTCCGCCTGCAAGCGCTACAGTAATGCCAGCGATCGACATTTTGGTGAGTTTTTCGCCAAACCAGAAGCGCGACAACAGCGCTATCCAAACCGGAGTTGTGGTGACGAGGGCTGTCGAAGCCGCAATCGAAGTATAAGAAAGTGAGGTAATCCAGAGAGCAAAGTGCAGGGCGAGACACAAACCAGCCGCCGCAGCATAGCGCCGAGCTCCCGGTTGCAAAGAGTTCCACTGAATTTTCTGCCAAGCCGGAAGCAGAATTAAGGAAGACAAACTCAAGCGAGAAGCAGCGAGTATCAGACTGAAACCGAGGCCGCCCGCGCCTGCTTCCATGTTCGCCAGCCGAATTAAAATCGAAGAAGTTGAGACTGCCAAAACGCCGATAATTAACAATAGGGCGATCGACCAATTCGGCGCTTGTTTCGGAAGATTCATTTTTTCGAGAATTGGTAAGGGGGAATTGGTAATTGGTAATTAGTAAAATCTAGATCCCAATCTGTGCAGCCAATCAGAACTTTTAATTTTATCTTACCTTCTCCTCTCTTTCTTCGCGTTCTTTGCGCCTTCGCGGTTCGTTCAAAAAAAGCCCGATCGCCAATCCTTAAAAATTACCACACTCAAAAACAACAATCAATCTAGAGCGCGCCTAAAATAACCTTAAATCTGTTATAGTTTCAATACCGCAGGGCAGGGCGGGTTTATGAGATTGTAGATTGTGAGCAATTATTGTTGGCGAACCCGCCCCCTACAAAATTTAACATCAAACAAGTCCAAATCATTTCGTTTTTAGTTGCATCGGTATTGTTCCAACAGTCAACAGTCAACAGTCAACAGTCAACAGTCAACAGTCAACAGTCAACAGTCAACAGTCAACAGTCAACAGTCAACAGCCAACAGTCAACAGTCATTTCGGTTCAACCGGAATTGATCTTACAAATTATAACTATCTATGGCTCCTACAGTTTTGATTAAAGGCGCTTCTCAAGGAAGCCGCAAAGCAACGGCACTGTTATTTGCCAGCAAAGGTTACGACGTGGTGATGGTGGCTCGCGGGCCGGAGAGATTGGCAGCAGCAGCGGCTCAGGTGCAGCGTGAAGGCACTTCCGCTGTCCCTATTGCGGGGGATGTGGGCGACATTCAACAAGTGCGGGCGATCGTCCAAAAAGCCCTGGATACTTGCGGAAACATTGATGTTTTGGTGAATAATGCCGGGATTTGTCTCGCGGGGGCGATCGAGCAAACCACCTCCGAAGACTGGCAGCAATTAATGAATACCAATTTTTGGGGCTGCGTTAACACAATTCAAGAACTTTTGCCACATTTTCTAGAACGCAAAACTGGTACAATCGTCAATGTTGGTTCCATAGGCGGCAAAATGCCCTTGCCTCAAATGACCGCTTACTGCGCCAGCAAATATGCAGTAACCGGTTTAACAGAAACTTTGCGATTGGAATTAGCGCCCCGAGGCATTCACGTTTCGGCAGTGCATCCGGGCTTGATTAACAGCGATTTTTTGGAAAGAGCTCAATTTCGCGATCGAGACGAACCAGCAGTCGAATTGCGCCGCCAACAAATGACCGAAATGTTGAAATCAAACTGGGCTTCTCAGCCGGAAGATATTGCTAAAGCAATCTGGGATGCTGTGAAGAATCAGCGTACAGAAGTTACCGTCGGCCCAGCTTTCTTTGCATCGGAAGCCTATCGATTATTCCCCGGTTTGATGCAATTAGTCATGGGTCATTAGTTATTAGTTATTAGTTATTAGTTATTAGTTATTAGTTATTAGTAGCAAATGACTGTTGACTGCTAACTGCTAACTGTTAACTGTTAACTGTTAACTGTTGCTCGTTACCAGGCTCTGCCTGGTAATGCAGATCCGGAGGCTCTGCCTCCTTTTATCTGGCAACTTACAGGATAGAGAACTGTATGAGGTGTTTAAGTTATTAAGTTTTCTATCCTAAGTGCTTGTCACCAGTCAGATCGCGATCGCGCTTCAGGGGCGAAAAAAAGCCTCTATTTACCCCTCGGCTTCGGGATAGAGGAGTGTGGCAGATACTTTGAGTTATTAAATTTAAATTTCTAAAAAAATAGACGGTTCAACCAGCCCCAAATACTATTATAATGACAAACAAACTAGAAAATATTACCATGCAAATCACAGCACTAGCAGCAAAAAAAGCAGGCGGGTTGCTTGAAGAATACAAGTTTGAAGTCGCACCGCCCAAAAAACACGAATGTCTCATAAAAGTGTTAACTTGCGGCATCTGTCACTCGGATTTGCACATGATTGACAACGATTGGGGTCAATCGAAATATCCCCTCGTTCCCGGCCACGAAGTTATCGGAGAAGTGGCAGAAATAGGGCAGGAAGTGACTCATTTAAAAGTGGGCGATCGCGTCGGCGTTGGCTGGCAAAGGTCGTCTTGCTTGCATTGTCGCGACTGCTTGCGCGGTAACGAAAATCTCTGCGATGAAAACCAGGGATTAATTGTTACAGGGCCCGGCGGTTTTGCCGATTATTTAATGGTAGATTCCCGCTTTGCTTTTCCTATTCCCAAAGGCATCGATTCCAAAGCAGCGGGGCCGCTGCTGTGCGGCGGAATTACAGTTTACGCCGGTTTGCGAAACGCGGGGATGAGTTCCGGGCAAGAAATCGGCATTCTCGGCATCGGCGGTTTGGGACACCTGGCAGTGCAATTTGCCAAAAAATTAGGCAACCGCGTGACAGTTTTTACTACTTCCCAAGACAAAGCAGAATTTGCTGGGAAGATGGGTGCCGACGAAGCTATTGTAGTAGGAAAAGGCGAAACTCCACAAGCACCCAGCAGCAAATTAGATATTTTGTTGAGCACTGTTCCTGTTGCTTTAGACTGGGTTCCATACATTGATTTTCTCGATTCTGACGGTGCGCTTGCTTTTGTGGGAGTTCCCGACGAACCTTTGAGTATTCCATTATTTTCGTTGTTGGCAAAGCGCCGCCGAATTACGGCTTCTCCCGTCGGCGGTCGCGCTATGATTAATGAAATGCTGTCGGTTGCAGAAAAGTTTTCGATTGAGCCGATTATCGAAGTTTTTGCGATCGCCCAAGCGAACGAAGCAATCCAGAAAGTCCGCGACAATCAAGTGCGCTACCGTGCAGTTTTGACAGTAAGTTAGATACAGCAATCCTTGCAGGTTTATGAAGTACACACTTTCCTAGCCCGGTTTCTTGTGCGCTTCTCCTCTATAAACAGGTTTGATTCAAGAAACCAGGTTTTGCGTACCTACTTGTATCAAAAGCGCTGTAATTAGCAAGGTGCGCCCCTGCGCCCTACTAATTACAGCAAAGAACTAGCATCGATCAAACGACCGTTTAAATCGGCTGGGGTCACGTTCAACACAGTACCCAACAAAGCATTAGTAAAACCGAATCTAATATTAGTAGCTTCCACGCGGCCGTTGCCGTCTGGATCGAGACTTTGCTGCGAGATACCGCCCTTAGCTAACAAACTCGTTCCCCCCGCTACAGTTCCAGGATCGATCAGCAGCAGTCTCGGATCGTTCAAGCTATAACTTACCTGTTCAAAAGAGATATTGCTGCTGGTAAATGGTACAGTAATTCCAATCGAATCGCTAGACTTATCAAAATCCACAATTACCGAGTCAGGAACTTCAATTCCAAGTATTCTGATTCCCGCTCGATCGACTCTAAAAACAAAAACATCGCTACCAGCACCTCCTTGATAAATATCGACATCTCTGTCGCCAATCAAAGTATCGTTACCGTCGCCGCCAACTAACAAATCAACGCCTTGTCCGCCGCGCAGAAAATCATTTCCCGCACCGCCATCAACAAAATCGCTATTTTTATCTCCTGTCAAAAAATCGTTGCCACTTTCTCCCAAAACATCGTCATCATCTTTGCCGCCGTAAATAGAATCATCGCCGACACCGCCTAACAAACTGTCCTTACCATCGTTGCCAAAAATCAGTTCTCCATCTGACGAGCCCGTCACAGTATCATTGCCGCCCAGCATCCAAACTCCCCCAGGAAAACTAGCAAGCTGTCCCGGTGCAAGTGTAATATTTTCAGGAGTATTGTCTCCTACCAAACGAGAGATGGTTGAATTGTCGGGGGTGAGTACCATAGTTCTAAACTTCGTGCGATGTAATAATGGATATCTTGCAATTATTTCCATCTTGGCACAGCCGATCGCCAAATCGCCAATTTAAATAAAAATTCAAAGTAAAACTCATGCCAATTATCTTAGTTGAAGACTTGAGCAAAGTTTATCCGGTAGCCATCAAAGAACCGGGACTTAAAGGAACAGTGCGGCACTTTTTCAACCGCACTTACCGCAATATCAAAGCAGTTGAGGGCGTTTCTTTCAGCATTGAACCGGGAGAAGTGGTGGGGTTTCTCGGCGCTAACGGTGCGGGGAAAACTACGACGCTGAAAATGCTGACTGGTTTGATCTATCCCTCTGATGGTACTGTGAGAGTGTGCGATCGCACTCCCTTCCGCCGCGAAGCAGATTTTCTGCAAAGAATCACCTTAGTGATGGGACAGAAACAGCAGTTAATCTGGGATTTACCCGTGCTCGACTCTCTGCGGATCAACGCCGCTGTCTACGGAATTTCCGATGCAGATTATCGGCGGCGAGTCGGAGAATTGACAGAAATGCTGTCACTAGAAGGCAAGTTAAATCAAGCAGTGCGAAAGCTATCTTTGGGCGAACGCATGAAAGCTGAATTGATGGCTGCCTTGCTGCACCAGCCGGAGGTATTATTTTTAGATGAACCGACTTTAGGTTTGGATATCAACGCACAGTTTAGCGTCAGGCAATTTCTCCGGGAATATAACGAGCGCTATCAAGCAACGGTACTTTTGACAAGTCACTACATGGATGATATTACTGCTTTGTGCAAGCGAGTTTTGTTAATCCATGAAGGGCAATTAGTTTATGATGGCAGTTTGTCAGGATTGCTCGACAGGTTTGCACCTTATCGGGAAGTTCAGGTAAAATTAGCCGAACCTCTGGCAAAAGATAGCGCTTTTGCTTACGGGGAGGTAGAATCAATTGAGGGACAATCAGTCCGTTTTTTGGTAAAAAGAGAGGAGCTGACTGTGAGCGTATCGAAGATTTTGGCAGAGTTAGAAGTAATAGATTTGACTGTTACAGATCCGCCAATTGAAGAGGTAATTGGTCGAGTTTTTCGCACGGGGAAAGTGTAAAGTTTTTGGCTGGCTTCATTCTGCATGACAGAGAAAATGCCTGTCCCACTAAAGTTTCAGCATTCTGTGGAACGGGCCGAAGAGCCCGTTGCTAACACCGAAAAATTGAACAGGCAAGATGCCTGTTCCACTAAAGTTTTAATCTGCTGTGGAACGGGCCGAAGAGCCGTTGCGAAAATTGAACAGGCAAGATGCCTGTTCCACTAAAGTTTTAATCTGCTGTGGAACGGGCTCTTCGGCCCGTTGCTAACACCGAAAAATTAAATCTAAAATTGATATGACACGATTCATCAGAATTGCTAAAACTTTGCTGGTTACGTACTACGCTTATATGCTCGAATACCGGGCGGAATTGTTTTTGTGGGCGCTGTCGGGGGCTTTGCCGTTTATCTTGATGGGCGTGTGGATGCAGGCGGCTCAAACTGGGGAGTTTGGGCTGAAGGCGATCGACTTTGCCCGTTATTTTTTAGCAGCTTTCATTGTCCGGCAAACTAATGTGGTTTGGGTGATTTGGGAGTTTGAAAAAGAAGTCGTGCAAGGCAAGTTATCTAATAGATTGTTGCAGCCTATAGATCCTGTATGGCATCACTTCGCATCTCACGTTTCCGAAAGGTTTGCGAGGGTGCCGTTTGTATTCGGATTAGTGCTGCTGTTTTTTGCACTTTACCCGCAGTCTTTTTGGCTGCCGAGTTTGGGCAGGTTTTTGCTGTTTTTGTTGGTTGTCGTTTTGGCTTTTTGCTTGCGGTTCCTGATCCAGTATACCTTTGCGCTGTTTGCATTTTGGATCGAGAGGGCAAGTGCGATCGAACAATTCTGGTTTTTAATTTACCTATTTTTGTCGGGACTTGTCGCGCCGCTAGAAGTGTTTCCCGCATCGGTGCGCGAAGTAGTTTTGTGGACACCTTTCCCTTATTTGATTCATTTTCCCGCTGCAATCTTGATAGGATTGCCCGTAGATGTAGGCCGCGGTTTGTTGGTGATGCTGGGCTGGGGTGCGGTGTTTTTTGTGTGGAATCGGTGGCTGTGGCGGCAGGGTTTGAAACAGTATTCTGGAATGGGAGCTTAAATAATCGTTAAAAATTAGAAAACTCTAAGGTGCCTCACAGTAAAAAATTTGGCGTTGCTGATTTACGGTATGAAAGGCTAAATTATGCAAGTCATAGAAACCAGTATCTACAAAGCGTAGGGATTTTCAACTTATTTTTTTCATGTCCTGATTCAGCAACAGGCAATTTCATCAAGTAGCGCTAGATATTACCCCCCAACTCCCCCCAATGCTTTGGGGGGGCTAAGACTTCATCTATAGCACATATGAAAGAAAAATGGTATTAGCTAGATTTGGCAGCTTAATTGTTCGATATCCATCGGCCAACACCTAACATTCCAATTGGGTGGTGGCGGATTTTGCATTGGGGCGCGATCGAGCTTGTAATTTTGGCATAAAATAGAGTCGATCGGCTGCATACTACCATACAGAACGGATCGGAGGGCGGTTGAAACCTGGTTTAGACTTGCCTAGCCTCCCCACGGAGCCCAGCCGTCGCCAACACCTGCGCGGTGTAAAGATAACGTATTTTAACCGCTTTCTGTTCAACCCGCACTCTGCGGGCGCAAGCCCGTACAGGGCTGGGTTGATACCGCCCAATCTTCTTTCAATGCAAACAAATTTTAGGAGACAGGATATCAGTATGTTGTTAAAAAAACTTGTTTCCGAACATAATCCCCAGACAGTTGCAGAGTTAATCGACGCACAACTCAAAACCGGTCAACTGACTTGGGCTAAAGTCAAAGCACAATTTTTTGAGCAGCACTGGCGGGACGAATCTTTGCACGAAGTTCTCGGAGAAATTGCAGCTAAACTCGACAAAGAAACAGCGAGCGATTTGATAGAATATCTCACAGCTCAAAACGGTCAAAATGAAAATTTTATTAATTTATTTTTAGCATCTCAATGCGTGTTAAAATTTAAGAATGGCATCAGCAAAAGAACTGAAATAAAACTGTTAAATGCTTTAAAAAAATTATCGCAATACGGGACTGTTTTCCTGGTTCTTTATCAAAGCGCTCAAGAATTGCAGGAAACTTATCAAATTCGCGATCGATCGATCGCCGCGATCGCCCAAACTTGGAAAAACGACCCGCAAACCCTGCCCTGGCTGAAAATACTCGCTCACTCGATCGACAGCGGCGAAGTCCGGGCCACAGCAGTCAAAGCGATCGCCCGCAGTTGGTCTGACGAGCCAGACATTTACCTGATGCTCAAAAAACTCGCTAAATTAGACCGAAACTGGGCAGTACGATCGGCTGCAATCAGAGAAATGACCTCCGGTTGGCCGGATAAAAACGATACCCTGCCGCTGCTGAGAACCCTGGCTCAGTCCGATCGCAGTCCGGCAGTCCGCACCTGTGCCCTGGAACAGTTGGTCAGGGGTTGGCGCGATCGCACAGATACCCTGTTGCTGCTGAGAACCGCCGCCGAATCCGACGAAAATTTGGGAGTGCGAATCTCCGCGTGGCGACAAATAGCCAGAGGTTGGCGCAGCCTTTTAGGAACTTTCACCCTGCTCAAAAACCTCGCCGAGACAGGAACTTCTACCCTGCGAACAGTAGCGGTGCGGGAGTTGGCAGCGGGCTGGCCCGCCGCGGCAGAAGTTGGCCTGCTGCTGAAAACCCTAGCCGCATCCGACAGCAGCGAACAAGTGCGGACAGCAGCGATCGAAGAATTGGCCTCGCGCTGGCAGGCCCAACCAGACATTTACCCGCTGCTGAAAAGTCTCGCCGAGTCCGACAGCAGTTGCGCCGTCAGGCAGGCGGCAGTGCAAGGAATTGCCTCTGGCTGGCGCTCTAACCCGGAAACTCTGCCTTTTTTGCAAAATATAGCTGCGGGCGATCGCGACGCCGAACTGCGCGAAACAGCCCTGCAACAGATTGCCTCCGGTTGGCCCGACAGCCCAGAGACATTGCCCCTGCTGCAAAAAATTGCGGCCTCAGACGATTATTGGACTGTGCGGCAAGTAGTAGTAGCAGCCGCAGCCACATTACCCTCAGCCAGTCTCGAAGTCTTTGAGTGGTTGAAAAATCTCGCCGAGTCAGACAGACACCTCAACGTCCGAGAAACTGCCGTCGAACAGATAGCAAGAGGCTGGCGGCACCGGGGCGAGACTTTGCCTTTTCTCAAAAAACTGGCCGAGTCGGAGCGGGATTCTCACTTGCTGAGCGTGCTGGTGCGAGAAATAGCGCGGGGATGGCCGCAACAGCCGGAAACCTTGGCTTGGCTGAAAATTCAGCTTGATTCTGACCGGGAGGAGGTGCGGGAAGTGGCGGTGCAGGAACTCGCTCGCAACTGGTATTCGGGTGCTGAAACTTGGCGGATGCTGGAGGCTAAAGCTGAGGGCGACGAGAGTCCGGCTGTCAGGCAAATTGCTTTGCAAAAGTTAGCCCGCGGGCGGAGTAATGAGTCTCAAACTTTTGAGTGGCTGAAAATTAGAGCCCGGCAGGACGATGATTCGCAGGTGCGGGCGATCGCCCTGGTAGAGTTAATGCGGGGATGGAAAGACGAGCCGGGAATGTTTGAGTTTTTGCGCCAGACAGCTCTTACCGACTCCTGCGATCGAACCGGTTCTTTTGCTTACAATCCCCGGTTTACAGCCCTCGAAGCAATTATCGAACATTATCCCGAAAATGCGGAAACTTTGCCTCTGGTGCGATCGCTTGCAGTTTCCGACGCAGACGAGCAAGTGCGGGCCTTAGCGTGCCGCCGGCTCAGGAGCGAAGACTGGTAAACAGAAACAATCCCATTAATCCCTGAGTCGCAGCTCTCAAAAAAATTAATCAGGTGCAATCCCACTGTACTATAATCTATCCCTAGTCGTTGGCACTGGTAGCGAGGGATAAACGAAATTAGTCAGTTCTAATAAAGGTTTGAACGTGATGCAAATCTCCCCAGACGCTGTAAGCGAGACACAACAATTTAAGCAGCAGAATTTAAAACCTTTAACACAAGGTTTTCAACTGCAATATTCACATCCTCACGGACAAATTTATCAAGGTAATTCAATTGATTGGCTTAAATCTCTTGAGTCTGAAAATGTTAATTTAATTTTTGCCGATCCGCCTTATAACATTAAAAAAGCCGATTGGGACTGCTTTGAAACTCAAGAGCAGTACATTGAATGGTCGCTTCAATGGATCGGCGAAGCATCGCGGATTCTCAAATCAACAGGCTCTCTATATATTTGTGGGTTTTCTGAAATTTTAGCTGACTTAAAGCATCCAGCATCAAAGTATTTTAAGAGTTGCCGTTGGTTAATCTGGCACTATAAAAATAAAGCGAATTTAGGTAGCGATTGGGGGCGATCGCACGAAAGCATTATTCACTTTCGTAAATCTGATTCCGTCAAACTAAATATAGACGATGTACGAATTCCCTATGGCGCACATACTTTGAAGTATCCTTCACATCCGCAAGCGAAAACAAGTGCTTACGGGAAAGGAGCAACTAAGAAACGCGACAACTGGACACCCAATCCAAAAGGTGCAAAGCCTAAAGATGTCATAGAAATTCCTACTACTTGTAACGGTATGGGTGAAACAACACCTCACCCCACCCAAAAACCAGAAGAGTTATTAAGGAAATTTGTGCTGGCGTCGTCTAACGAAGGAGATTTGGTTGTCGATCCATTTTCAGGTTCGGGAACAACTCTCGTTGTTGCAGAACAATTAAATCGTTATTGGATGGGATGCGATCTTAATATGGAATACAACGATTGGGCCTTCAAACGTATAGAAAATGTGCGTCGCATGACAAAAGAAGAATGGATATCTCTCGATCGCAAAAATGCAGAAAGACGGGAGAGCGCTCGGCGGTTGAAACCGCTCCTTGTCAAACAAAATCGGCCGAGGCCGACTAAAAAATAAAGTTACCCGGATTTAGCCGATCGCCCACCGCACCATTTCCCCATCATTAAAACACCCGCGATCGCGCCCCGTATTCTCCCACCTCAGCAACCGTACCCAAAAAACCGGGTTTTGCCAACAATCCTCTTACAAAAATCGCTGCAATTCCTCCTGCAAATACTTTGCCCATTTAGTCGCTAGAGGAACTTCTGTAAACGGCACCCGGACAGCCTCCGCATCTTTTAACAAAAACTCTAGGGCGATCGCACTTCCCGAATTCGGCGGCGACTCTAAATCTACCGCAGCGCCGTTAACTAACAACCTGAGCGACTGCACATTTTTTAAAGAAAAACTTTGCAAATTCACAGGCCCGCTGCGAGTAGGTTTCCCCCAAGTCAAACAATCTTCTTGCTGACCGAGTACAGCATAAATATCGTACTTGGCCTTGGCGAATTGTTCCGCCCAGACGCGATACGCTTCCACCTTTTGATACTCGTTCCATCCAGCCCAAGCCAGCCCAATAAAAATTGCCAGCAGCGGCAGCCACATTAAACCTCTTTCCATGCAATATCCTTGTTGAAAATACTCCAGTTTTTCTTTGCCATCTGCTGTAATGATACAATTGATTCAACTGCTCAAACTTCACCGGCAATTTAAACTAGAAATTAGAGCAATTTTCGATCGAGCAACAGCCACAGCCGACAAATACCAAACCCCGGCCCGCGAGACATCCAGAACCCGCAGCCGGTAAAACTGGCGATCGCGAGGAAAATTCGGTTATTGTGGTGAACAAGCCTTCCCTCAACGGACGATCGGCAATGAAAAAATTTTTCTTTCTGTGCTTATTTTTAATCGGGCTCGGCTGGGCAATTTCTAATTTCCCAGGACTTGCTACTCAAGGCACCTACGACTCGATTGTGCTGGATTTCCGCGAAGATATCGGTAATCCTGATATTGCAAAACGAGTAGAAGAACTCGCCCAGCAGTACAAAGTCACACCGCAACTCAACAGTGAGTTTTCTAAAGAGGATAATGTGTATGTTGTCAAGGGCGATCGCACTTTGCTAAACGCCCTGAGAAAATCAAAGTTGGCTAAAGATACCGAATACATTGAACCGAACTACATTTACAGCGCTTTCGAGATTCCCAACGACCCCATGTATACCAAGCAGTGGAATCTCCGCAGCATCAACGTAGAATCTGCCTGGAACGAAACCAAAGGCAGCGGCACAACAGTAGCGGTAATTGATACCGGCATTACTCCCGTCGCCGACTTAAAAGAAACTAAATTTGTACCGGGCTACGACTTTGTAAACGATCGCGCCGAAGCCTACGATGACAACGGCCACGGCACTCACGTCGCAGGTACTGTCGCCCAATCAACTAACAACAACTACGGCGTTGCAGGCATCGCTTACGAAGCAGCTTTAATGCCGCTGAAAGTATTAAGCGGCAGCGGCGGCGGTACAGTTTCCGACATTGCCGAAGCAATTAAATTTGCAGCAGACAACGGCGCAGATGTCATCAACATGAGTTTGGGCGGCGGCGGCGAAAGTCAATTAATGGAAGAGGCGATCGACTACGCCCACTCTAAAGGCGTTGTCATCATCGCCGCCGCCGGCAACTCCGGCGACAGTTCGGCATCCTATCCCGCCCGCTATCCCCACGTCATCGGCGTTTCCGCCCTCGGCCCCAACGAAGAAAAAGCCGATTATTCCAATTTCGGCGCGGGTGTTGACATTTCAGCCCCCGGCGGTTCTGAACTAGGCAAAATTCTGCAAAGTACGATCGACCCAGAAACCGGTGCCGAAATCTTTGAAGGCTACCAAGGCACCAGCATGGCTGCGCCCCACGTTGCCGCCGTTGCAGCGCTGATCAAAGCCTCCGGCGTCACAGAACCAGACGAAATTCGCAGCATACTCTTGCAGTCCTCGCGAAATGTCACTGAAGATCCCTTAAACCATTTTGGTTCGGGACACCTAGACGCAGGCGCAGCAGTTCAGCTAGCCCAGCGCGGACAAATCAACTTCCGCGACTTCTTCCGCTGGCTGCGCGACAACGGCTATCTCAGCCCCCGCTTCTGGATTGACGGCGGTGCAGTCGCCCTGTTGCCGAAAATTGCAATGGTGCTCGGTTCTTACCTGCTGGCTTTCATTATGCGGAATTATTTTCCGTTCCAGTGGACTTGGGGCTTTTCCGGCGGCTTGATGGCTGGAAGTTCTGGGTTCTTTTTCCTCCGCAACTTGTTTGTATTTGACTTGCCGCAGTGGCCGATGAGAATTATGGGCAGTTCTATTCCCGAACTCGGCGGTGCAATTAACGGCAGCAATATGCTGAATCCCTTATTTGCTAGTGTTTTGATTCCGGGGATTTTGATTGTTTTGCTGTTGGGACATCAACAGTGGAAGTGGATTGCGATCGCAATGTCGATCGGCTTTGCTAGCTGTTTAGCAGTGAATGCTGTAATCTCTCCTGCAGTTTGGGGATTGGGAACTGGTTTAGTAGCACAAACATTCTTGATTGTCAATGCTTTGTTGTGTTTTGGATTGGCGCGTTTGGCGATTAAAACAGAGGTGCAGTCAGCATGAGTATTACTGTCAAAGGCAAAATTGAACGCAAAGGATTAGGCCCGGGAACCTGGGCTTTGATTGGCGAAGATGGAGAAACTTATGAACTTAAGGATGCTCCTTCTGAGTTGAAAAAAGAGGGTTTGAAAGTCAGTGTCAAAGGTACAGTCCGCAAGGATATCATGACTTTTGCGATGATCGGCCCGGTGCTTGAGGTGCAGTCTTTTGAGGCGCTTTAGTCTAATTAGTTAATCCAGCTTTCGAGCAAAAAAAACCCCGGCCAAAATTGGCTGGGGTTTATTAATCAGGGTGCATCTACTAATTTAATGTCCGCTTCGATGTGCACCTGTTCAGGACAATTTGACAGAATTTGCGAAAATTGGCGGCTCAGCTTGGATACGCCAAAAAAAAACCCGGCCAAAATTGGTCGGGAGTTAATTAATCAGGGTGCATCTACTAATCTAATCTCCGGTAACACCGCACCTCTTTCAGGATAATTTGGCAGAATTTGCGACAATTCGCGGCTCAGCTTGGATACCGCAAAAAAAACCCGGCCAAAATTGGTCGGGAGTTAATTAATCAGGGTGCATCTACTAATCTAGTTCTCGTTTTTACAGCGATCGTTTATAAAACAGTTTAAAATATACTCAATGAGTTTATTTTGATGAATTGATACCTGATGTTTTTTTTAAATTTATGCGAGTTATCAGCAAAAGAACCCTGAGAGACTTTTGGGAAAAATACCCCAATGCAGAACCCAATTTATTACAATGGTATCAGCGAACGTCCGAGGCAGCATGGAAAAACCTCGCAGAAGTCCGCCAAGTTTTTCTCTGGGCCGATATCGTAGGAAATTTTACAATTTTTAATATCAGTGGCAACAACTACCGACTCATTACGTTTATCGATTATGAATATCAGCTAATTTTCATCCGTCGCGTACTAACTCATGCCGAATATAACAAGGAGAATTGGAAAAATGACAGTTGGTTTAAAAACTCCTAGCAACTACTATATGGAACTCATCACCACCTTTCCACCGCGCCCGATCGCTAATGATGATGAATTGATCGCCACGCAAACTCGCATTAATGAAATTCTCGATCGATCGAGTATCACCTCCGACGATCGGGATTATTTAAAAGTGTTGGGTACACTGGTCTATGACTATGAAGAAGAACACGAAATTTGGCCTGCCTTGAAAGGAATTGCCCTGGTGAAAACATTAATAAATGAAGATAACGTTTCGCCCGAAAAATTGTTAGAAATCTTTGAGAGTGAAGAGATTTTTAACGAAGTTATGATGAGCAAGAGAGAACTAACTGTCAGTCAATTAAAAAAACTCGGAGAGTTATTTCACATCTCGCCATCTGCTTTTGTGGACTAAAACTTTTCTCTAGCCTCACAGCACCTTTTTCAGGGAAAATCTGACTTTTAACCGCGATACACGCAGATTGACCCTGACAGGCGTTGATTTAGTGCTGATTTGTGGTAAAAAGTGCGATCGCCAAAAAAAACCCGGCCAAAATTGGTCGGGAGTTAATTAATCAGGGTGCATCTACTAATCTAATCTCCGCTAACACAGCACCTCTTTCAGGACAATTTCGGAAAATTGATGATTTCAGAAACCCGGTTTCTTTCAACATTTCTTGTCACATATAGCAATCCTCGCATCATTTTCAATAACTGGTTAAGAGCCTAAGAGCCTAGGAATCGATGTCACTCTTGAAGATCCTCGCCTCGCCTCGCCTGCGAAAATGGAGGCAGAGCCTCGCCTATCTGCGTTACCAGGCAGAGCCTGGTAACGAGTAGTTGGCGGCTCAGCTTGCATACCGCCAAAAAAAAAACCGGCCAAAATTGGTCGGGAGTTAATTAATCAGGGTGCATCTACTAATCTAATCTCCCGCCTCAC
>NZ_JBARVX010000542.1:0-4371 GCF_049646505.1 Microcoleus sp. | reverse complement strand
GGTTTTTGGGCGACTTGGGCGCGGGCGGAGGCTAAAGTGCTAACGTACTTTTCTTGCTGCTGCAACAACTCCTCTAATTCCGCTGACAGTTCAGCACAACTCGGATCGGATGTCAAGAGAAGTTGGTAAAAAATAATTGCGCTTTTTGGGCGATCGTACTTTCCTAAATTTCTCCCCAAACACAAATAAAACTCCCAATTTTCCGGTGTAATTTGCAATTGACACTGTTCTAATACCAACTTTAAATCAGACGTTGTTTGTCCGAGAACATACCCCAATTTATCGTAAATTCCCGGCAAATCTCCGTCAATTTCCACAGCTTTCAAATACGCAGCAATAGCTTCATCCCACTGTTTGAGTTTAGTTAAAGCATCGCCGAAATTGCAAAAAGACCAAGCAAAATCCGAGTTGAGTGCAATCTCGCAGCGGTAAGCCGCAGCAGCCTCTTCCCATTCCCGAAGTTTCAGCAAAGCATCGCCCAAATTGTGATAAGACCACGAAAAATCCGGGTTTAACTCAACAGCTTTTTTGTACGCGCAGACAGCATCATCAAAGCGTTCGAGTTTCAGCAAAACATCGCCCAGATTGTGATAAGACCACGAAAAATCCGGGTTTAACTCAACAGCTTTGCGGTAAGCAGCAACAGCCTCATCAAACCTACCGCTTGATTGCAGCGAATTTCCCAAATCGTGGTAATCATTATCCATGCAAAACTCCTGCAAGAGTTAGTAATTGTTCCAGCGAGTTCAAATCCAACCGCATATTCTTATGTAATGGTTTTGTCGGAGTTCCATCATCAACCAAATCACCAATTAAATAGTAATGTTCCAAACCGCACAAGTTGCTAATCATCCAATAACAATGCGGAACGTAAAGGGGAGAAAAAATCTCAACTACCTTAGTTCCCCGACTGCAAAAAACTAGATTAGTCAATCCCCCTCCGTGAGGTGCGACAACAACTTTAGCAGCAGCCAAACACGCTGCTTGTTCCGCTACCGACATTGTTTCCAGATTAACACTGTGAAACCCCAATTTTTCTAAGTATTTAATTATCTCTTCATCGTTGACGATTCGCCGATAGGATGCTTGTTCGCGACTGATATAAATGCGCTCTGAATAGTTTGTATTTAGTGGGTGTTGTTCATTTAAAAATGTCTGTTGTAGATATTCGCACTTCCATTTTGAAACCGCCCCTGCTCCGTCATAAGATATTGATGGAATTATTAATTTATCGGCTGTGATGTGTAAATTGCAGCGACTTTCTAAAAGTTTATGTTGAGAAATTTCTAAAGTATTTAAAGTTTCTGCTTGATAGGAAGAATCCGAGGCATTGACAACAAACTTATCTATAGTTTCTATCAATCCGCTCCGCTGCAAAAGGTCAAATCTGGTAATCACATCAAACATCCAATGAAAATAAGAGGCTCCACCCCAGCGAGCAGATAAAAAAGCCACATTTCCATCGACGTGTTCAGCGGGAGGCAATTTGTCGGAAGTGATTACCAATTCAGCACAACCCATTGAAATATCAGCAACAAGTTTATTGTCTGAAGTAATCACGGCGGTAGTCACAACATCTGCCCAAGCTCGTCCGTTTGGCAATACGGCAACAAAAGCTTTTCTGGAATGACTTTGATTTCCCCCAAATCTGCGGCTGCTGTCGATTGTTTTGGAATCTGATAAATTGATTTGACTCGCAGGATAGATGTCAATGCAGGTGAGGTGCGGATTGGATTCTGCTGTAACGGTCAAATCTTCTGTAAACCCACAGTATTTTTTGAGAATACTTAAAGGTAAGATTTGATTGCTGCATTTTGCCCGATCGCTCTCATCGACTTCTCCTTGTTGTTCCAGAGCATACCCTATATTATCGTAAGCTTCAAACAAATCGGGTTGAATTTGCAGGGCTTGAACTAAATTAGTGATTGCAGGTTCCCAGTGCTGTTTGGCAATTAAACTCAAACCCAATCCTTCGTAACACCAACAGGATTTTGGATCGAGATTTATGCCTTTTTCGTAAATGGCGATCGCCCTTTCCAATTCCCCTTGATTCCGCAGCGCATCGCCCAACTTTTTGTACAGCCAACTCTCATTGGGTTCTAGCTCAACAGCACGACCAAAAGCAACTGCTGATTCCGGCCAATTTTCTTGTTTTTCCAGAACTTCGCCCAAACTATTGTGCAACCAACAATCATCGGGATTTAATTCAATTGCTTTGCGGTAAGCATCCGTCGCCTCTTCCCAATTTTCTACTGCAACAAAAGCCTTACCTAATCTCTCGTAAGACCAACAAAAATCGGGATTCAGTTCAACTAACTTGTGGTAACTAACAGCAGCGTCTTCCCACTCAGAAAGCTCCATCAGCGCATCGCCTAAATTATTGTAACTCCAACAAAAATCTGGTTTTAATTCAATCGCTTTGTGGTAAGCAGCAGCGGCTTCGCTGTATTGCTCGATCGCCTGTAAAGTTTCCCCCAAAAAGTGGTAAGCCCAACTAAAATTAGGGTTAAGCGCGATCGCCCTTCGGTAAGCGGCCCCAGCTTCCTCAAACAAATCTTTTGCTTGCAAAGCTTTACCCAACTTGTGATAAGTCAAGTAATTGTCAGACTTAATTTTAATAGCTGTTTGATAGCGGGCGATCGCCTCATCGAGATAACCCGCATCTGCCGCGATATCACCCAACTTTTCCCAACCCAGAGACAACAGAGTTTGCTCTTCGCCCAATTTTTGATTGTCAGTTTTTTTGACAATTAGTTGATAGCCTTTGTGTACTACTTCTAACTGACTGCTAAACATCTCCAAAAAAACATCGATTCCAATTTTAGTATCTTGCTCCGGGCTGTCGGGAAAAGTAAACTCGTAATCGTCAAAAATCATCAATCCGCCAACTTTCACCAACCTCCAAGATAAAATCGCATCTTGCAAAGCGCTGGTGGGTTTGTGACAGCCGTCAACGTAAGCAATATCGTAAAATTCCGAATCCAAATTTACTAACAAATCTTGAGAGTAACCTTCTAATTCAATTACTTTCTCGGCGACTCCTGTTTGAGCAATATTACCCTTAAAATGTTGTTGAAAATACAAATCGATGCAAGTAATTTTTGCCGTCGGATGAGTTAAAATATTATCCAGCAGCCAGCAAGCCGACATTCCCTGAAAACTGCCGATTTCCACAACTTGAAAATCAGCAATTCCGGTAAACTGCTGCAAATGCCGTTTCCAAATAGGAATATTGTGGGTAAACCAATCTTGGGTAAATTGATAGTTTTTCGCCGCACATTCCGGCCAACCTCTCAATTCACTGGCTTTTTGGTGGCAAATAATTGCTTCGGCCAATTCCCCTAATTGCGGTAGAATGTTGCCTAAATCATTGTAAGCCTTAGAGTTGCTCGGAGCGAGATCGATTTGGTGGCGGCAAGCAGCGATTTCTGCGTACAATTCCTGTTGTTTCGCCCGCACTTCCTGAAGTTTGGCGACAACTTCCGCAGCATTGGGATCGATTTTGATGGCCATGCTATAAAATACGATCGCACCTTCCAACTGCTTCTGTTTCGCCAAACTGTTGCCTAAATTTATATAAAATTCCGCTCCATCTAACTCAATTCCCAGCAATTTGTGGTAAATTTTCCCGCTAGGAAGTTGCTCAATATCTTGACAGTAAACTGCGATTGTGCTATCCAAATCCGATTCGCTGCGCTGCCGCAAAACATATCCCAATCTCTGATTGATTCCCGTCAAATTTGGTTCGAGTTGAATCGCGCGGAGGTAAGCGCTAACAGCTTTATCCCAGGATTTTTCGCAGGTTAAAGCAATTCCCAAATTGCAGTAAAACCAAGGAATATCTGGATTGATAGCAATGGCTTGGCGGTAACAGCTAATAGCTTCTTGCCACAGTTGTTTTTGGGCCAACGCTTCGCCTAAATAATTGTGCGCCCAATAGGAATTATCATTAATTTCCAGAGCTTGACGGTAACATTGAATTGCGGCATCAAACTCGCGTTTCTGCGCCCAAACATTGCCCAAACCAAGGTAAGCACGGGCGTAATTCGGATTGATTTCGAGGCTTTTGCGGTAACAGGCGATCGCCCGATCGCATTCTCCTCGCTCAGCCCAAGTTTTGCCCAAACTGTGGTAAGATTCAAAAGAATCTGGATTGATGGCAATAGCTTGACGGTAATTGGCGATCGCCTCATCCCAGCGCTTCTGACCTACCAGCATTTCGCCCAAATTGTGATAAGCTGTTGCCAGTTGCGGGTTTAACTCAATTGCCCGCGAATAACTTTCGATCGCTTGTGAAAAATTGCCCAATTCAACTAAACTATTTCCCAGGGTGACGTACTCGTCAGCAGTTGCCCAATTCGGCTCGATTTT
>NZ_JBARVX010000541.1:0-11178 GCF_049646505.1 Microcoleus sp. | reverse complement strand
GCTTATCCTTCGTGAACAAAGCATCAAAATCGCGATCGGACAAACCGTGCGGATGTTCGCTAGTAGGCTGCAGCGTCATCAAATCCACCACATTTACCACCCGCACTTTTAACTCAGGATAATCTCGGCGCAGAATGTCAACAGCCGCCAAAGTTTCCAGCGTCGGAACATCGCCCGCGCAAGCCATCACCACATCCGGTTCGCCGCCTCGATCGTTGCTAGCCCATTCCCAAATACCGAGGCCAGTCGTACAGTGTTTGATCGCAGCATCCATATCCAAATACTGCAAAGCCGGCTGCTTCCCTGCAATAATCACATTAACGTAGTTGCGGCTGCGGAGACAGTGGTCAGTTACTGACAGCAAAGTGTTCGCATCAGGCGGCAAATAAATCCGCACAACTTCCGCTTTCTTGTTAATTACGTGGTCGATAAAACCCGGATCTTGGTGAGAAAAACCGTTGTGATCTTGCCGCCAAACGTGAGATGTTAGCAAGTAGTTGAGAGAGGCTATCGGTCTGCGCCAAGGAATATCGCGAGTAGTTTTCAACCATTTAGCGTGTTGGTTGAACATCGAATCAATGATGTGAATAAACGCCTCGTAACAAGAGAAAAATCCGTGCCTTCCTGTCAGCAAATAGCCTTCCAGCCAACCCTGACAGAGATGTTCGCTGAGGACTTCCATCACGCGGCCGTCGGCAGAAATATGGTCATCTTCCGGCAAAATTTGGGCCGCCCAAACCCGATCGGTCACTTCAAACACCGGATCGAGGCGATTTGAGGCCGTCTCGTCGGGCCCGACAACTCGGAAATTAGCGTTTTCCTGATTGAGTTTCATCACGTCTCGCAGGAAACGGCCGCAGATGCGAGTTGCTTCTGCCACCACAGCCCCCGGTTTTTGCACGTCTACGGCGTAGTCTGCAAAATTTGGCATTTTCAAGTCTCGCAGCAGCAAACCGCCGTTAGCGTGAGGATTTGCCCCCATCCGCCGAGTTCCCTTCGGTGCAAGTTCCGCCAATTCTGGAATTAGTTTACCCTTGTCGTCAAACAGTTCTTCGGGCTTGTAGCTTTTCATCCAATCTTCCAGGAGTTGGACGTGTCCGGGCTTAGAAGCCATTTCTGCTAGCGGGACTTGGTGCGATCGCCACGAGCCCTCAGTCTTCTTCCCGTCAACCTCCTTGGGCCCAGTCCAGCCCTTGGGAGTCTTCATCACAATCATCGGCCACTGCGGGCGATCGGTATAACCTTCAGTCCGGGCTTTTTCCTGAATCGCCTTAATTTCCCCAATGACTGTATCCATAGTTGCAGCCATCAACCGGTGCATCGTTTCCGGGTCTGAACCTTCCACCCAATAAGGTTTGTAGCCGTAACCAACCATCAAACTTTCCAATTCCTCCTGCGGAATGCGGGCCAACACCGTCGGATTAGCAATTTTGTAGCCGTTGAGGTGCAAAATCGGCAACACGGCCCCATCCCGAACCGGATTGAGAAACTTGTTAGAATGCCAGCTAGCAGCCAGCGGGCCCGTTTCTGCTTCCCCGTCGCCGACAACAGCCGCCACGATTAAATCTGGATTGTCGAAGGCCGCCCCGTAGGCGTGGACGAGGGCGTAGCCGAGTTCGCCGCCTTCGTGAATCGAACCGGGAGTTTCCGGCGCGACGTGGCTGGGGATACCGCCGGGAAACGAGAACTGTTTGAACAGCCGTTTCATCCCTTCTTCGTCTTCAGAAATGTTCGAGTAATATTCGCTATAGGTGCCTTCGAGATAGGTATTGGCCACCAAGCCGGGCCCGCCGTGTCCGGGGCCTGCGATGTAGATGGCGTTGATGTCTTGGGCTTTGATGATGCGGTTGAGGTGAACGTAGATGAAGTTGAGGCCTGGAGTTGTCCCCCAATGTCCGAGGAGTCTGGGTTTGACGTGTTCGAGTTTGAGTTGTTCTTTGAGTAGCGGGTTGTCGAGGAGATAGATTTGTCCGACGGATAGATAATTTGCGGCCCGCCAGTAGGCGTTAATTTTATGTAGTTCTGAGTCGGAAAGCGGTTTTAATTGGGGGCTTTCGGTGGTTCCTAGCATCATAAGCGATTAACTCCTGAGTTTTGCTGATTTATCGGTTAACTTTGTTTTGAAAGTGCGATGTTATTTTCACTTTCGGCGCGCTATTATTTTGTTACTTGCGACACAGTTGGTTTTTACTCCATGTTTTGCAAGTAAACAATAGCATCCTAGATCGCTTTTACCAAAATCAAAGTTTAAATTAACCTTAATTTTTGAGTAACCAGCGCCCTGCGATCGCGGCAGAAAAGCCGGAGGTTGTGGGGGGTGAAAGCCAGCAATGAGGAAGATACTTCTCAAGGTAGAGGTAAGAATAATTTATATTAGATATGCAAATTTTTAATTGTGTAGCTATAATGAAAAAGTTAAACATTAAATCTGAAGGGGGCCTTAATGCTACCTGTTAGGAAAAAACTTGTGACTGATGAAGCAATGCGTCCAGTTGCAGTGCCGGTCGATTGCGAAGAGTGGCAGCAAATTGAGCAACTGTTAGAGACTCCGATAATTCAAAAGACGGAAAAAAGTAATTTTTCCAAGTATGCGGGTGCGATCGAACTAACTCAAGAACCGTTAGAGTACCAGAAACTAATTAGGGAGGAGTGGGATTGAGTTAAGCTTTAATTGTGTTAGATACCAATGTAGCTTTGTACTACTTTGGCGGTCGCTTGTTCAGTTTACTTATAACAAATCCAAGAATTTATCGAGGTCTATACGAGCCTGTTTTAAAATCTGAGCTAGAGTAGAACGCTTGACTTAACGATGAGCTGGGACAGTCAATTTCAATACTTCATCTGGCATAGCTTTTTGCAGTCGAATGTGGCTACCCCGTTGGCGGACAAATACCCATCCATCGCGCTGTAGCGCCGCAATAATCTGAGTATAAGGAAGATTGGGAACTTTGCTCACAGCACCAATTCCCTCACAATTGCACCTTCGGAAATGCTCAATTCATCTGCCATCGGCTCCAAATAAAGTTCGATCGCTTCTTGGATATTTGCTAACGCTTCGTCAAGCGTTTCCCCTTCACTGATGCAGCCTGACAGTGAGGGAACATAGACGGTATATCCACCTTCGTCACTGGGTTCTAATACGACTTTGATGTTCATGATTTCCGTGTCACGAGCGCTGATTTTTCTATTATAGATGATTTCGGGCGATCGCCCTACAATATCAAATAGCTACATAATTCATAAATCCCAAAATTTCCATGACAATCAAAGAATTAGAAGCGCAACTTCTGGCCTTAACGCCAACCGAGAAAGCTCAAATCATCCAATTATTAACCCAAAACTTAGCCAACACCTGGCAAGGAATTAGCAAAACTCCCGGTGTCTGCGGCGGTGATGCTTGTATCAGAAACACTCGCATTCCTGTTTGGGTGGTGGAAAGTTTTCGTCGTTTGGGCATGAACGAGTCTCGACTCTTAGATAACTATCCCACACTAACGGCTACTGATTTAGCAAATGCCTGGGCTTATGCGGCAGCTTTTCCCGATGAAATTGAAATAGCTATCCGCGAGAATGAGGAGGATTAAGATGATGGCGCGTCTTTATGGTGACGAACAATTTCCCAGAGAGGTTGTAGAATTGCTGCGCGCTATGGGTCACAATATTTTGACAGTACAAGAAGCCGGAAAAGATAACCAAAAAATCCCGACGAAGAAGTGTTAGCTTTTGCAGTCAGTGAAAATCGAGCTGTTTTAACTCTAAATCGCCGTTATTTTATCACACGGCACAGCTTACAGCCTGACCGTGCTGGAATCATTGTCTGTAGGGGAGAAGATGATTTAACAAGAATGGCTGCTAACATTAATCAGGCTATTTCCTGACTTTAAAAATTAACAGGTCACTTGATTCGAGTCGATCGCACAGTCGCCGCCATCTATATCTTAAGTCGATCGGCACACCGTAATGCAAAGCAATGTCAATCCGAAAATTACTGCATCGGTTTGATTGCTGGCTGGATTCCATCGCCGATATTTCCCGCTAAAAAACCTAGGAAGCGACTAAAACAGGACACTCTGAAATCCGGCAAATATTGGACACAGCAGGCTGGTGGGAAACGACTAGCAGTTCGTGAGGATACCGGGGACGCGGGTCATTTTCTAACCAGATGGGCGGTACCATCATCACTTCATAGTAAGCGATCTTATGCAAAACTCCAGGCTGGGACTTCAATTCTACTGTCAAGCCCGATCGGTACTCAAATGCTTCTTCCCAATCTAGGTTTTCATTGATATCCATAGCGATCGCGCCTCTTATCTTGTTTCCTTTCTCAATTGTAGGGCCTACATAAAACATTTGGTACTTTCTGTTGTTTTTGATACATTTTTTAACTTTTATGTGATATCCCTGACAATTTAACAGAGAAGAGCAATTGTCAATAGGTAAATAGGCTGATTTTGCCGGCTGGTGACAAGCAAGCCCAAGAGCTAGGCTTCACAAGAGTTTGAGTTGATATGTCTCAAAAATGTCGGGCGGGCGATCGAACCACCCCGACGTTTATGACACATTCGTAAGAGAAGAGAATTTTAAGGACTGAAGTCCGAACGATCAAACCTATTTTTGCAAGTTTTTCTAGTATTTTATAAATAAAGAAACCCGGTTTTTTTAATAAACCGGGTTTCTGGATGAGTGAAAACTAAACTAATTTCACTTGGTTTTCTTCTTTGTCGCAGTCGCCGTCTTTTTAGCAGTTGTTTTTCTTCGCCGCCGTCTTAGTTGACTTTTTCGACTTGCTGCTAGTTTTTGGGCCACTGCTGCGGCACGACGGCGGGATTATACGGGCAGGAAAGTCGATCGCGCATATCGCCTTTCTGCTGGCTGAGGATATTTTAGACCAACGCGAGGTCAGGGATAGGGCGATCGCCCTACAATATAAAATACATACATAATTCATACATCAAATAAGCTCTATGACAATCCCAGAATTAGAAGCGCAACTCAAGGCCTTAACGCCAGCAGAGAAAGTAGAGGCAATTCGCATCTTAACCCAGAGTCTAAAAAATAGTGGACGGTCTATTACAAAAACTCTCGGCGTGATGGGTGGCGATGCTTGTATTGACAATACTCGCATTCCCGTTTGGTTACTCGCAAGCTATCGCAATGACGGCGCTACCGATGCTTTTATCCTAGATTGCTATCCCCGTCTGAGTGCTGCTGATTTAGTAAATGTTTGGGCTTATGCGGTCGCTTATCCTGACGAAATTGAGGAAGCAATTAGACTGCAAGACGAGGCTGACGAAATCTTAGATACACCTGACAATATCCAGTAAACCTACGATCGCGCTACAATAGTAAATACATACATATTGCATAAATCAAACAGGTTGTATGAAAATTCAAGAATTAGAAGCACAACTCAAGGCCTTGACGCCAAGCGAGAAAGCTCAAGTTATCCAATTATTAACCCAAAACTTAGCCAACACCTGGCAAGGAATTAGCAAAACTCCCGGTGTCTGCGGCGGAGATGCTTGTATCAGACAAACTCGCGTTCCTGTTTGGCTGCTGGAAAGTTTTCGCCACTTGGGTATGAACGAATCCCAACTCTTAGATAACTATCCCACACTAACGGCTACTGATTTAGCAAATGCCTGGACTTATGCGGCCGCTTTCCCAGATGAAATTGAAATAGCCATCCGCGAGAATGACGAGGCAGACGCAATTTTAGATACACCTGAAAATATCAATTAGTAAAATATGCCATAATATAAATATTCGTTTCATAGCCTTCCACCTATGACCGCCCAAATCACCTTGAATTTGCCAGATGAAGTCTATCACCAAGCAGAATTGCTAGCGCAGCAACGCCACCGCAGCGTCAGTGAGATTCTAGTAGAAACTCTGGAAATTTTCTTATTGCCAACTTCTAAACCAGTATCAGAATTGTCTGATGCAGAAGTAATCGCTCAGACTCAACTCCGGCTGCAACCAATCCAAGAACAACGATTAAGTGAATTGCTAGACCGCCAACAATCCGGTACAATTGCCTCTGTAGAACTGGCTGAATTGCAGGCATTAATCCACATCTATGAAACTCGACTACTGCGACAAGCTCAAGCCTTAAATGAAGCTGTGCAGCGCGGCTTACTCGAACCATTAAAAGGATAATCAAAATGGCAATCTCCGAACAAGTTCGAGCCAGAGTTCGCGCACAAGCTCAAAACCGATGCGGTTATTGTCGCAGTTTACAAATGTATGTCCTGGGAATATTGGAAATTGACCATATTATTCCTAAAGCGATTGGCGGTACTGATGAGGAAGAAAATCTCTGGCTGGCTTGTAGTTTGTGCAATAATTACAAAGGAACCCAAACTGACGCATTAGATCCAGTCACGCAAAAGCACGCTAAGTTATTTAATCCGCGTACTCAACAATGGTCACAATATTTTGCTTGGAGTGAAGACGCTACAGAAATTATTGGACTTACAGATTGCGGTCGTGCCACAGTTATAGCACTACAACTAAACAATAATATTGCTGTTACTGTCAGGCGTCAATGGGTTAGTGCTGGATGGCATCCGCCAACAGAGATTAAACCCGACGGTTGAATGAATATTAACCTGCTTTTGCCAAAGAACGAACTGTTAAGATTTCATCAGGGCGTAGAACTTCTACAGTAGAGATTGGGACGACAATAACTGCAATAGACTCACCAACAGCATTAAATACTTCCAACAGACAGCCCTCTTCACCACCACTAGGATGAGCAACAAAATCAACCAATGTTGCAATATCTCCTGCTCTGAGTTGATATTCTGGTAAGTCACGGGTTAAAGCAACTTCCTGATATAGCTCTAGGGTCATATCAATTCTCCTTAAGAGGTTTGAGCGTCACAAACTGAAATTTTCCATCAATCCGTCGTTGTAGCCAAATTGTAACAACAAATAGGTTTATGCCATTTGTACCAACGAGTTCTCCTATAACTTGATAAAAGACTCCATACTCGTTGTTCCTGTCTTCAACAGCCTCACCTACTCCCACAACTGACTGGATGGCTGCTCTGAGTGCTTCTGGGTTTTCTGAGGTAAATCCAGCCCGTGCCAAGAATTTTGACTTATCATTTCTGGCTTTCTGCACAAGTAGGTAGCCGGTTATCTTGTCGTCTGGGATGAGCGCATCTTCTGGAATCTTCACCCTGAAACCTCTCGATCCTTTTTATCTTGATTGTGCCATACAGAAGCCCAAGGGTTTGTATCGTTCTGGATTACCGCAGTTTTTTCGTGAAAGTCGATCGCCCGTATCGCCTTTTTGGCGGCTGAGGAGATTTTAGACCAGCGCGAGGTCAGGGATAGGGTGGGTTTGTGCGATCGATCGCGCAAATGATATAAAACTGACTGATTTAACTGAACTTAATAAAGTTAAAAAAGTTGGCTTCTTCGTCATAGCCAAAAAGTTATTGCAGAATAAGGAATTACCGAAGCCATAAAATAACAAAGGCTCCTTAAGGAGGCTTCGCCAAAATATAAATCTTGGTATTCAGAACGTCTTTACCGGAATTCCTCGACCCTCGTGGGTAACGGGATGTCATGATTAGATCGTGTCTGCTGCATCCTTTTCTATAATATAGTTCATGGTTTGGATGTGTGTCAATTTTTACTCAATAAAAATATGAATATTTTCCCGTGTGGGCAATTTACGGTATGGTACGCTAGCTACTTGTAGAATATTTGAGGTAATCCAGCAATGCAAGAGTTATACAAAATAGTTCAATCAGCTACGAAAGAGCAACGAAAAAACCTAGCAGAGCTGACAGAATCAGCATTTGGTGATGCTCCTGATATTCTTTGCAATCATGTACGCTATCTCAGAGCTGGAAGTATTGGCCAACTTTTTTGGAATCATTCTTGGAAACAAGTTGTAACAGATGTTGCCGATCGTATCAGTATTGATTGGGCAACCACATTAAGCGGTCGTCAGTGGCGCGACTTAGAAACCCAAGAGATTGAGACTGCTGTTGTAACCAAACTGTTTCAGAATATGTGGGAGCAACTTTCACCAGAGCAACGACAAAAGCTTGTTATAGAGATGAAAAGAGATAGCAGCGATCCAGCTTTTGAAAGTTTGTTGTTGAGCGGCAGTGTAATGACCATTGCAAAAATGAGTGGTTTTGGGGTGTATCTGTTGGCAAGCACTGTTCTGGGCGGTCTAACTAATGCTTTGGGGATTACGTTACCTTTTGCAATTTATATGGGCATGAGTCAGGGCATTGCGCTTATACTCGGTCCCGTAGGCTGGGCAGCACTTGCTGGAGGTATTCTATTCACACTCAATCAACCTAATTGGAATCGTCTAACTTTGGCTGTTGTCTATGTTTCGATGCTTCGTAATCAGGAAGAGTTCATCGCTACCATCAATTGAGCGAGGTAATATCGTTTCCGGTTGCATCGGAATGATTTAACCGGCGCTAGAGCGCAGAGGGCACAGAGGGAGAGAATAGAGAGATGAATACATGACGATGTTAACGGATTTGATATAAAATATGGTCTATCGTAAACAGAGTAGAGCTAGTTTCTTCCGCTGAATGGCAATATTCACACAGAAAATTAGCTCTACTTCTTACTAAATTTTTAGTAGCGCGGTTTACGGACATGAGGCTGCTATAACTTTAGCGTTAATTAAGGTAAAAATCCGATCGAGTTCTAGTAAGCTTGCTAATTCTACAACCTCTTCTGAAGTTAAAAGATTAGCCTTTTTTCTCTCGGCTAGTTCTTCTAATCTGGCTTGCAGATTTTCCGTAAATTTGAATAAGTAAAGATTTCTGACTTTCTGCATCGAAATCTCGCTATCGATCCAGTAAGAAGGTTGTACCATAAGTTCAGCTATCATGGTGATTCAATTACTCCAATTACTACATGGATAGTCTGGATTATATCATGAAAATACAAGGATTACTTGAGAAAAAGCTTTCATACTTATGGACTGCCCGATCGCAAAAACCGGATTTTTTACCGAATTTGTCTGCTACAACAAATTATTTTCGCAAAAAACCCGGTTTCTGGGATGACAGAAAACTAAACTAACTTGACTTAGTTGCTTTCTTCGTCTTTGTCGCAGTCGTCGCCTTCTTAGCAGTAGTTTTCTTTGCCGCAGTCGTCGTCTTCTTAGCAGTCGTTTTCTTCGCCGCAGTCTTCTCAGTTGCAGTTTCCGACTTCGCCGCAGTCTTACTAGACTTCTTCGACTTGCTAGATTTGCCGCCGCCCGCTGCTTCCTTCGCTGCTAACAAATCCAGGGCTTTTTGTAAGGTGAAATTCTCCACAGATTCATCCTTAGCCAAAGAAGCATTGATATCGCCGTGTTTCACGTAGGGGCCGTAGCGGCCATCGTAAACATTCAACAGTTCTCCCGACTCTGGATGCGCGCCCAATTCCTTCAAAGGTGTCGCTGATTTGCTGCCACGCACGGCTTTCGGCTGCGATAATAACTCTAATGCCCGATCGAGCTCGATCGTCAAAACATCATCAGGCGGCTTGATCGATCGATAATCCTTACCAACCTTACCCTGGTCGTGCACAACATAAGGCCCGTACATCCCCAAATTAGCCTGCACCTTCGCCCCCGTATCCGGGTGAGTCCCCAACAACCGAGGTAAAGTCAACAAACTCACCGCCATATCAACCGTCACGCTATCCTTATCAGTCCCCTTCGGTAAAGAAGAACGCTTCGGTTTCTTATTCGTTTCCGAAACATCCCCCAACTGAACGTAGGGGCCGTAATTGCCAACCAACACATAAATCGGTTCCCCAGTGTCCGGGTGAAGACCCAATTTTTCCGGGCCTTCCGTCTTTTGCTTTAACAGAAACTCCACTTTTTCCGGGTCTAAATCAGCCGGAGTCAAATCTTGCGGAATCGATGCTTTCACCGGGCCCTCTTCGCTTTCAGCTTCCAGGTAAGCGCCGTATTTACCGATGCAAACTTTTGCCTGCAAATTCTTCAGTACCACAGTTCGAGCAACTTTCGCGTCGATTTGATTTTCCTGTTCCTTAACTTGGGTAGCAAGTCCCATTTCCCCTGTATAAAACTTTTGCAAATACGGCAGCCATTGGGCTTCCCCGGTGGCAATTTCATCAAGGGTTTGTTCCATGCGGGAAGTAAAACCCGTGTCTACTAAGTCGGGGAAATGCGTTTCTAATAAAGTAGTGACGGCGAAAGCAGTGAAGGTCGGAATCAGGGCGTTAGCTATTAATTTCGCGTATCCCCGATCGACAATTGTACCGATAATACTCGCGTATGTACTCGGACGGCCAACCCCCTCGCTTTCGAGCATCTTCACCAGCGAAGCCTCCGTATAGCGGGCGGGAGGTTGAGTTTCGTGCCCCACAGCCTGCAAATCCTTGCAATTAGGTTTATCCCCCACCTTCAGCGCCGGCAAAATCACCTCTTGGTCTTCCAAAGCCGCATCTGGGTCATCGGAACCTTCCACGTAGGCGCGCAAAAAGCCGGGAAAATCAATGCGTTTCCCGCTGGAACGGAAACCGGCATCTTCTACCTGAGTTTGTAGCGTGACGTGAGTTTGGCGGGAATCGGCCATTTGAGAAGCGACTGTCCGCTTCCAAATTAAATCGTAGAGGCGGAAGTCCACGCCATCCAATCCCGTTTGCTGCGGAGTCCGAAAAGTGCTGCCGGCCGGGCGGATAGCTTCGTGGGCTTCCTGGGCACCTTTGCTTTTCGTCGTGTATTTGCGCGGTTGGGGGCTGAGATATTCGCTACCGTAAAGTTCTTGCACGCAACTGCGGGCTGCCGTAATCGCCTGTTCGGACAAATGCACCGAATCCGTCCGCATATAGGTGATAAAACCGCGTTCGTAGAGACTTTGGGCAATTCGCATAGTTTCCCGCGCACCCAGCCTCAGCTTGCGGTTAGCCTCCTGCTGCAAAGTCGAGGTCGTAAACGGCGGCGAGGGTTTGCGGGTGACTGGCCGTTCTTCGAGATTGCTAACAGTCCAAGGTTTGTTTTGAATGCGCGAGAGTAAAGCCCTGGCTTGTTCTTCGTTGAGCAAAAGTACGCGGCGACCTGCGATAATTTGTCCGGTATTTTCATCGAAATCGCTACCGCTGGCAACTTTCACATTCCCGACTGTGACGAGTTTGGCATCGAAGGCACCCCCCTGTCCCCCCTTACCAAGGGGG
>NZ_JBARVX010000540.1:0-4291 GCF_049646505.1 Microcoleus sp. | reverse complement strand
TGACTAAAGTGCCGTCAGTAAGTTGGGCTTTGACATCCAGATAACTATCTTTTAAGCCTTCAAGTTTGGGCGGCAGATTTGGGTTGATGATTTCTAAGTCTTGAATTGTGGGATTTCCTTCATAAATTAAGGCGTTGAGAAAGCTAATCAGAATATCTTTGCTTTCTGATGAACCGAAGATTTTTTTGAAGGCGTAATCGGTTTTGGGTTGATAAATATCATGGCTGTAATATTTAGGTTTTTGGTTATTAGTTTTGTGACGGATTAGGGGATTTGAGAGCAGTCAAGCTGCTGATTTTGTTTCAGGCAAAGGCTTGACATCTTCGGGTAAATGTGCGTGGGCGATCGCCAATTCTGACTCTTCGCTGCTCTGTTCGCCGTCAATGGGAAGCTGGCAAGAAATTAGTTCTGTGACAATCCGATCGCCCAGAACGTCTTCCCAATCCTGCAACTGTTCTCTGGCTTCGATCGGGCTATTGATAGCAACATCTACGCCCATTTGGTGCAGGTTAAGGCTGTGAGTGGTCGATCGGCGATTGACAAACTCCACCAACCAAACGCTCAATCCGACAGCAGCCATCAAAGGCAAGACAATGCGGTAATCGCGGGTTAATTCAAACATCAACAAGATGGCTGTCAGCGGTGCTTTGGCGCTGCCGGCAAGGATGGCGGCCATTCCCACCATTGCGTAGGCTGCAGGGCCTGCAACTCGATCGCTCATTGCCGGCAACATTTCCAAAAAGATGCCGTAAGCCGAACCCAGACAAGCTCCCAAAAACATCGCCGGAGCGAATATCCCCCCTACCAAACCGCTGCCGAGGCTGATTCCAGTCACCGCCAGTTTGACGAATAGCAGCAACAACAGCAAAGGCAGGGAAAATTTCACATCTTGGAGCATGGCTTCAACTGTTTCGTAGCCTACGCCCAAAACTTGAGGAAATGGCAGGGCGACTAAACCGACAATCGCACCGCCGAGGATCGGATGAAACGGGCGGGGCAGTCGTCCGAGCCAACCAAATCCTCGGATTTTTCCTTGAAAACAGCGATCGGCCAATTGAATTGCTTCGGTGTAGACTAGGGACACTCCGCTTGCCAAAAGTCCCAATCCCATGTACAGCGGCAGTTCTAGGGGGCTGCGGACATCGTAGACAGGCAAAGCAAAGGCCGGCTGAGCTCCCAAACAAATTTGAGCGATCAGCGCCGAAACTACGGCAGAGAGCAAAACAACGCTGACTGACGAAGTGGCGAAGGTGCTGCCGAGCACGACTTCTAAGGCAAAAAAGACTCCGGCGATGGGAGAGTTAAACCCGGCGGATAAACCTGCTGCAGCTCCCGCGCCCAGGAGCAAGCGCTGCCGTTCTGGGGAGAGCTGCAAGACTTGAGCCAGCAGCATTCCGAAGTTGGCGCCGATTTCGACGCTGGGGGCTTCCGGGCCGAGGGATGCGCCGGTGCCGAGGGATACTGAGGCGGCCACCATTTTAGTGATGGGTTTGAGGGGGGAGAGTTCTTGCAGGCCGCGGGTGGCTGCAATTAACGATGACATATTCGGGCCAAAATCCCGAAACCGCCAGCGCATCAGCCCGATGATGACTCCGCCCAGGGTGGGAATGCAGGCTAGCGTCCAAGGGCCTTTTGAGGCGATCGCCCCCATGAAGTCTTCCAGCATCAGGCTGTGGATGAAGTGGATGAGATAGTGAAAGGTGACGACGCCCGCGCCCGTAACTCCCCCAATGACTAGGGAGAGGACGAGCAGGAGGGTTTCGGGGCTGGGGTGCAGGCGGGTGAACAGCGGGCTGAGGCGGGAGGCTTCGGGAGTTTCTGCGGTTGGCTCGGGTGGCGGCAGATCCACAGGAGGGGTGGCTGTCATTTAGGGGTTAATTCTTCTGTGAGAAGTTAGATAAATATTACATTTTATTTCTTTTCTTAATTTTGAGTGATTTTATGGGAATTGACAACTTAATTAAGGCGTATTTTACGGTAGATTTTGGCGGCCAGCGGCTGGGGTGGAACGACCGATTATGAGAGTCAGCAAATTGGGCGCGATCGAATTCTCAGTTACATTCAAACTTAGATAGATTCTGGCGATAATAATGCTCATTAACTATATTTACAGTGTTGGCGCTAGCGGGCGATCGCATCCATGAACTTGTAAAATCGTATAATTCATTGAAATACAACATTCCGATTGAAGAATTGGCGATGTGAGATTCTACCTTAAAACCACAAATCTCAAAGCTAAAATCGATCGCGCGCCACATCATATCGGTTGTTGACTGGGCGGGATTCTTGGTCTGGGTTTGGCGATCGACATTAACGGATCGCCAATGGTGGCGACTTTCCAGGGAGGTGATTCTAGCTGGCGGGCTGCGATTAAAAAGGGCGCACCTCGTGTTAGGCGATCGACCATTATCTTAGGTGGAAGAAATGCAGATAATAAAGGTTCATTGACACTGCCAACATAAGCGTAAGCGCCATTTTGCAACCACCTGCCGGCAACGGTGTTTGTGTCATCTGGGGCTGCTGCAGACCAACTGTGAATCATGTGGATTGCTGCGGGAAATTGGAGTTTTGGTATGTCATCAACTGAAGCATCGCCGTTACCGACTTGAAATGATTTTGGATAGCCTTTAGAATTCATCAATATTAAGTCAAAGGCCCACGGTATTGATGCTAAAGTCCGCCACCTTTCCAAGCTAGATTCTGGTTGCTGCACTAATTCGACATTAATTCCTATAGTTTTTAGTCCGCTAGCCGCTTCCTCCATTTCATATTTTCCCCAATTTCCTTCTTTTGGGTAGCTGTCATAAAGCATGGCTGTTTGGCTGTCAAGAAATATGGCACACATGGCTTGATAGATCGATCGCACTTCGGAACCGTAAATCCAACCCACAGCAGCCCACCGTTCGGCGTTGGGATGCCTTCCCAAACCGTCAGTAACCGCCCATTGTTCGTCTTTGTTTTGAGGCGATTGATATTTTACTGCTAGTTGGCGTACAATGGTAACTGTGTCGATCGGATCTCCGAGTTGAGAGTAAAAATATCCAGTGGATTCGACGGCTTTTGTAACCGCTGCTTGCAGATTTTTCCACTGTGCGTCATTGAGGTTATCGTTGGGTTTTCCGAAGTTACCTTCGACAAATACTAAAGGTTCGCCGCGGGCTGCTGCTAAGGCAACTGCTGCTGTACGTGCGGGGTCGTTTTCTGATGTGATTACTACTCCCGGCGGCTCCCAGCCAAGCTCAGTCCATTTGGCTTTTAAGGTTTGAGTATCCGTGGCATTCCAGGCTGCTGCTGCGCTGTTGAGCATTAATTGTTGCAGTTTTTGACTTTTTGGGAGTTGCTGTTTGATGCTCGGCAAACGGACGATTTCTTCGGGTTGGAAGCGCTGCACAAACATCGGCGTGTATTTTTTGTCTTCGATGAGAATCGGCCAGTGTCCTTTGAGATTCCACTTTTGGATTGCTGCTAAGAATGTGGCTTCGTCTGGTACTAAAACTATGCGGTTAACTGTTGGGATGTTTTCGCGGAGGATGTTGACTCGGAGGCCTGTTTGTACTGGCCAGGGTTCTTGCTTGGCTGAGGCGGGAAGTTTAAAGGGTTTTGTTGCTGCAATAAAAAAGCTACACCCATTAATTGTTGTTGACAACAAGCATATAAATAGGATTAATGCTAGCAGTCTGATGTGTGTTTTTTTGTGAGAATTCATTTTTTTTTACCGCAGATTGAAGCGGATTTGCGCGGATTAACGCAGATTGAAAGGGGTTATTTTAATAAATGCCCGGAATTAGTTTTTTGACTTGCTGCTGGTAATCTGAATAGTCTGGATATTTTTCACTCAACCAAGTTTCTTCCCGGTTGGCTTTGATGTCAAAAAATACGATTAAAATTGCGGTGGCGATTAAGTGCGATATGCTCATTTGAAAAATTGTCCAGCCGAAAGCACCTAAAATTAAACCGCTGTATAACGGATGCCTCACAATTCCGTAAATGCCTGTTTGGATTAATTCTCCATTTTCTATGGGATAGGGTAAAGGTGTGAGGTTTTTTCCTAAGTCTATCAATCCTTTGACGATTAAAATTAGTGCACCCAAACCGAGCATAGCTGCCAGAAACCAGGTAACATAAATTAATTGAGTTGATTGTATTTTGAATCCCGGCAGTTGATAAACTGGTAAAATGGCAAATCCTGCTAGCAATGCGCCTTGCAGCAATACTAAATATTCGCCGCGGCTGTTGTTGCGCCAGCCTTCGCGCGTGAAACCCCAGTCAGTTAAAATTTTCATAGTTGAAG
>NZ_JBARVX010000539.1:0-13872 GCF_049646505.1 Microcoleus sp. | reverse complement strand
CATTAGTCATTAGTCATTAGTCATTAGTCATTAGTCATTAGTCATTAGTCATTAGTCATTAGTCATTAGTCATTAGTCATTAGTCATTAGTCATTAGTCATTAGTCATTAGTCATTAGTCATCAGTCATCAGTCATCAGTCATCATTGCTGTCGCCTCCGAGCTTTCCGTACAACGTCATCAGTCCGATGGAAGATGGAAGAATTATTCCTTAAACTCGCAATTTTCAATTTTCAATTTTCAATTCCCAATTACCCAAAGAATAGGGGTACGCACTGCGCCCCCTATTAATAAACTAACTAAAGTGGTAAAGAATTATTGATTAGCCGAGTTGAACTTTAACCACGCGGTTTTTTTCTGCTTCTGCTTTGGGCAAATTCAGGTGCAATACCCCGTTTTTGTATTCAGCTTCTACGCTGTCATTTTGAATGCGAGTCGGTAGGGGAATCACGCGGCGGAAGGAGCCGTAGCGGAACTCTGAACGGGTTATGCCTTTATCTTCAGTCTTAGCTTCCGATCGCCTTTCGCCGCTAATTGCCACCGCTTCTGCGGTTACTTGTACGTCTAAATCCTGAGCTTCCATTCCTGGGATTTCTAACTTAAGGTGGATGGCTTCGGGAGTGTCATTTAGTTCGGCGGGGGGGACAAAAGCTAGCCCGTTAGATGGGCGATCTGTCGCTGGTGTCAAGCTATCAAACAACCGATTCATTTCTCGCTGCAAGGAGTCCATTTCTCGCAAAGGTTCCCAACGAATAAGTGCCATAATTGATACCTCGAATCTTTTACGTTGTTAGAGGTTGAGAAATACTTGACTCAACCTGTATTTAATATATTCCAGCTTCCGAAACAGCGATATTCGGTTTTCCGCAAAAAGGGCGATCGCCTTTCCGAACATTGGCGATCGTACTGCTAAACAATGTTAAATTTGAGATTGCATCGATAAGTTCCACCCTTAAATCTCAAATTTAAAGTCTGCTTTTTCTCCAGTCGGTCAACCCCACCGCGAATGCTGATAAGCTGCGTAGGTATCAAACAAAGCACCAACCAAACCAAAAGCTAGACCGATCGCCAAAAAACCCTGGAGGGGAGAACCGCTGCCGAAAGTAGCTAAGAACTGCAAAATCATCTCTTCTCCAGAACGACCGACTTCTTGGAAGCCAGGGACGAGGCCGATCAGCGCACAGCCAGTCAATCCCGCGCCGATCGACAATAAGGGAGCGACAAAGCTCAACAGGCTTGTCAGCAGTAAAGAGCGAAGAAAATTAGGAAATATGCTCATAAGAGTCAGTAAATTCAGCTAAACTGCCGAAAGGTGCAAGCAAACAAAACTTGTCCTTTTCTACGATAGGCAGCGATCGCCCTCCGCAGCCAATTCTGTCAAAAATCTTAAATTTTAGAGAAGAAACTTGTTTAAGATTTGTAGATAGATTTCATTTTTGGCAGTTGTTCTACAGTCAAAATCCCTTGAGCACAACAACACAGTCGAGCCTCAGTTTGTGGAGTAAGCGGTTGTTCGCAGCAATTTTATTGGGCGGCCAAGTCATGCTGCACCTGCTGACGCGCAAAATTAACCGCCGCAACACCCTCGACCAAATGGCAGCAGTTGGCCCGGAATCGCTGCTGATTGCTTTGCTGACTGCTGGTTTTGTCGGCATGGTATTTACTATTCAGGTGGCGAGGGAGTTTATTAACCTCGGTGCCGGCAATGTCGTGGGCGGCGTTTTGGCTTTATCTTTGACTCGCGAACTCGGCCCCGTTTTAACGGCGGTAATCGTGACGGGAAGGGTAGGTTCGGCTTTTGCGGCGGAAATCGGCACGATGCAGGTCACAGAGCAGATAGATGCCCTGCTGATGCTCAAAACAGACCCGATCGACTACTTAGTAATTCCCCGCGTCATTGCTTGCTGCCTGATGCTGCCAATTCTGACAATATTGTCCCTCGTCACGGGCATCATCGGCGGGCTGCTAATTGCGACGACAATGTACGGCGTCTCTCAAACCGTGTTTTTAGAGTCAGTCCGCAATTTCCTGACTCTGTGGGACATTTGCAGCGCGGCTATCAAGGCTTTTGTGTTCGGGGCTTTGATTGCTGTAATCGGTACTAGCTGGGGCTTGACCACCACCGGCGGCGCAAAAGGTGTGGGACAATCGACTACTACAGCGGTGGTGACGGCTTTGCTGGCTATTTTTGTGGTTAACTTTCTGATGACTTGGATCATGTTTCAGGGGACGGGCTCTAGCGTACTCAAAGGGCTCTAAGCTAGGAAACAGATAAAATATGAATAATTGGCAAAATTAGTTTGACTTAAACCCGTGAATACAACCGCCTCTGCGACCGCGCCCACAAATACGATCGAACTCGCCCCGAGTTTTGCGATTCCCCTAGTCCTGGTACTGGCTGCGGTACCGCTGCTGTTCGTGCAGAAGTGGGCGAGTTTGCCGCTTTCGCTGTTCGGCTTGTTTCTGATGTACCAAGCCGCCACCATCCGGCTACAATTTACTCCAACGGATTTGGACATTTATCGATCGTCCAACTTGATCCGCCGCTTTCCTTTCCGAGAATGGCAAAATTGGCGGATATTTTGGCCGGCTGTGCCGATTTTGTTTTATTTCAAAGAAATTAACAGCATTCACTTTCTGCCGGTTCTGTTCGATCGTAAAATGCTACAGACCTGCTTAGAACAGCGCTGTCCCCGTCGAGACTAAAAAAGTTGTTAATTTTAAATTTTTAGCTTTTACGTGCCCTGCGCCGAACCAAATTTCCCATGAATTCAGACGAATTTCCAACCCAAGAACCGCAAGAAACACCAGCCGCTGACGGCGAACTCAATCTCAATTTACCCGCGAAGGAGACCGACTACCAGCCTCCATCCCAAAAACGGAAAAGACCGATCGAACTTCAGAAGCCTGAAGCCCAATTACCGCTGGAAACAGACCCCTGGGACGAGCCGGATGCCGAAATTGCCGATTTCGTGGACGCAGCAGGCGTACTCGCCCAAATGGGGCCAGAAACAGACAGCTACCAATCAGAAAGTGCGGTCGAGCAAATCGAGCCAGAAACAGACTCCCAGCCAACAGCAACCGCAGCAGCGGTAACAGACATCCCTGAAAATGTTACCGAAAATTTGGCAGATAGAGTCAAAGCATTGCAGCAGCAAGAACAAGATTTGACAGCAAGAATTGCCGCCTTGGAAGCCGACAAAGCCAAGGCGATAGAAGAGTTGGGCGAGACTCAATCATCTATCGGGCGTTTGGTACAAAACGGCTTGGTTCAATTAGACGCGCGCAAACAAGCCCTACAAATCGAAGTAGAAAAACTCGAACGCCGGCGCGATCGAATTCAAAAGGAAATGCGGACAACTTTTGCAGGCGTTTCCCAAGATTTAGCAATTCGAGTCCAGGGTTTCAAAGACTATCTAGTCGGCAGTTTGCAGGATTTGGCCGCCACCGCCGAACTCTTAGATTTGACACCGCCGGTACAAGAAACGCCCAAGCAAATGTATGCGGACGAATCTGAATCCTCAGCACCAGTAAATCCCAGATTTGCCGAACAGGGATTTCAAGAACAAGCCAAACAAATTCGCCGCATCCTCGACCAATATCGCACTCTCCCCGACTACTACGGCCCGCCTTGGCAACTCCGCCGCACCTTTGAACCCATCCACGCGGAACGAGTTTCTAACTGGTTTTTTACCCAAGGAGGACGGGGGGCTTTGCGGACTATGGGTTCGCGGTTGCAAAATATCTTGATTGCTTCGACAATTATTTCTGTACTCAGAAGCGTCTACGGCTCGCGGGTGCGGACTTTGGTGCTCGCGAACAGTCCCGAACGTTTGGGAGAGTGGCGCAGGGGTTTGCAGGACTGTTTGGGGATTACTCGCAGCGATTTTGGCCCGGAATATGGGATTATTATGTTTGAGTCTGCTGAGGCTTTGGCTCAAAAAGCCGATCGACTCGTGAGAGATGGCAAATTGCCGTTAATTGCGATCGATGAAACTGAGGATTTAATTAGTTTGTCAATGCTGCAATTTCCGCTGTGGCTTGCCTTTGCTCCCGACCCGCAAAGTTTGATAGCTAAGGATTTTTGAGATGAAATCCCGGCGAATTGAATTCGCGGCTATACAAACAAAGTCCGCGCGGACTCCAAAAATTCAGGGGTAAACTAACGGGAATTTCCGGCGAATTGAATTCGCGGCTATACAAACAAAGTCCGCCTACGCGGACTCAAGAAATTTAGGGGTAAATTAACCGGATTTGCTTCTTCCTTCTTCCTGATGACGTTATACGGAAAGCTCGGAGGCGACAGCACTGATGACGTTGGATGTTGGACTTCTTCCTGATGACGTTGTACGGAAAGCAGTTGCCAGTTGTCAGTTGTCAGTTGCCAGTTGTTACCAATAACAAATAACCAATAACCAATAACAAATAACTAATGACTAATGACTAATGACTAATGACTGATGACTAATGACTAATGACTAATGACTGATGACTAATGACTTCTTCTGTACAACAAATCTCAAATTAAAAAATGGCTAGCTGGATAATTTTAAATGGCGCATTGCTAATAGCAGCTTACTTGCTGGGTTCGATTCCGACTGGGTACGCCTTGGGAAAATGGATGCTGGGAATTGATATTCGGGAGGTGGGTTCTGGTTCGACTGGCGCAACTAACGTACTCAGGACTTTGGGGAAGTGGCCGGGGTTGGGAGTGTTGCTGGTTGACGTGCTCAAGGGGGTAAGTGCGATCGTCCTAATCCGCTACATTTACTCTCTTGATTTTACCAGCCAGCTAGCAACCGCCGCCGGTCTAGAAAATACTGCAACTATTATCCCCTGGATGGCAACTTTAGCTGGTTTCTCTGCTATTTTGGGCCACAGCAAATCAATCTGGCTGGGGTTTACAGGCGGTAAATCTGTGGCGACAAGTTTGGGAGTTTTGCTCGGCTTGTACTGGCCAGTTGGTTTGGGAACTTTCGGAATTTTTGGAATTGTTTTTGCCCTGTCCCGAATTGTTTCTTTGAGTTCAATTATCGGTGCAATTAGCGTGGCTGGATTGATGTTTGCTTTAAATCAGCCGCTGGCTTATGTATTGTTTGGCATTGCGGGCGGCGTATTTGTAATTGTGCGGCACCGCAGCAACGTTCAGCGTCTGTTGAACGGTACTGAACCGAGGATTGGAGAGAAATTGGAAACAGCAGCTAGCGATTAATCGGTAGTATTGTTGTACCGCTGGTTGCAGATTACCATTTCTCTGTCCCATCTTCGATTTAAGCTTTTGCAGGATGCCTTGCAGCGCATCCTACAGCTTAGAATCCCTGAACTGAGATAATGCTGTTGAGAATGCTGTTTTGCAGTTGAGCAGGTGTTATACCCTCAACAAACCCGATTAAATCTCCTGAATTCCTGATTTTGATCGAAGTCCCTGAAGTCACAAGCGATATTGGTCTTAATAAATCTGGACTGGCAAAAGATCCCGCAGCTTGCGGAAATTCCGCCTGTACTGTAATAGGCACATTTGTCAAGTTTTCCAACACTATATCATTCACAGTCAAACCGTCTGCTAATCCAATTTTATCGAAAGGTTGTCTGAAACCTACAATGAGATCGGCATTATTGATATCTGTAACTCCGGGTTCTGCTTGCAGGACGTACAAGTTGCTGCCCCCAATTTTGAGTGAATTATTATCACCAAAAGCTGCTAAAAGGTCTCGGCCAAAACCTCCCACTAGAGTGTCATTTCCGCTACCGCTAACTAAAAGATCGTTGCCTTTACCGCCCAACAAAATATCATTTCCACCGTAACCATAAAGCAGATCGCCATCTTGACCGCCGTTGATAGAGTCATTTCCCCGATCTCCAGCTATTGCGTCTTTCCCTTTTCCCCCGAATAAAGAATCGTTGCCAAAGTTCCCTGTGATAATATCTTCCCCCTCATTGCCAAATATCAAATCGTTGTTTGTTGAGCCATCGATTGTATCGTCACCTCCCAGCAGAAAAATTCCCCCAGAAGAATTACCTAAACTTCCGATCCGTAAATCTACGTATTCGGATGTATTGTCGCCAAAGAAGCGCGACGAGCCTGATGGGTCTCTTTGTAAAGTCATAAAATATCTTCTCCGTAATATCTCGGATGTCAACATGATTAAATAAGCAAATCTAAAAGTCAATTCATATATTCATAACTTTAAGTTCATAAAAGTCATAGCCTTGAGTTCATAAAAGTCATATTTGTGAAAATATGTTGCAAATAGTAGACAAAAGAGCTATATAAGAGCGATATACTAATCAAACATCATTTACCAACTTTCAAGGCTAAATACGCGATCGATCCCAGTGAAAATTTATCGGCGTCTGTCTGCACAAGTTCTGTAAAAATAACGAATAGTGTGAAACTTATGAATGCGGAATCAGCCACAATCGTTCGGGTGAGTGTACAAGAAGCCGCCAACCTTCTAGATAATTTGGTATGCGAACACAGAGGCGAACATTTGAGCCGCTTGCAGCAGACAATTATTGAAGGAGCTTTGGAGGGTTTAACTTACCAAGAAATTCGGGAAAATTATGCGAACGCGCGCGGATATACAGTACACTACTTGGCGCGATATGTTGCTTACCATTTGTGGAAATTGCTGACAGAGGTATTGAGGAATGCAGGAATTGTTGGGCCAGAAGAAAGAGTCCGCAGAGCAAATTTGTGGGACAGCACGATGAGAGTAGCACACTCGGAATCTGTACAAAAAAATCCACACCCTGTACCGCAAGATCCGATGCTGGAGAGAAAACTGCGAATGCGTTACCGAATTACCGAACATTTGGTGAGTACCGAATTTAGCGATACCTATCTTGCGGAAGATGAAGATGTTCCCGATCGCACTTTTTGTGCAGTCAAACGCTTGAAAAGTCAGTCGAGCGAAACCACACAGCGGTTTGAGCGGGAAGCGCGAGTTTTGCGAAGGTTGGGCAAGCACGATCGCATACCGGAACTGTTAGCTCGTTTTGAGGAGGAGGGATATTTCTATTTAATAAATCAATTCATCGAAGGGCAACCTTTGAGTCAAGAATTGAGCGAAAGTAAACCCTGGCAAGAACAGGAAGTCTCTGCTTTATTGCAGGATATTTTAGAAATTCTTGCCTTCGTTCACCAGCACGATGTCATCCACCGCGACGTTCACCCTCACAACTTAATTCGGCGGGCTGCTGACGGCAAAATGGTGTTAATCGATTTCGGGGCAGTTAAAGAAATTAACCTCTCGCAGAACAGTCGGGGGCAAACGCGATCGCAGGGCGGAACTCACCGAGATTATATGCCGGCGGAACAAGCTCATGGTTCGCCGAAATTGTGCAGCGACCTCTACGCTGTCGGTTTGCTGGGGATTCAAGCCCTAACGGGGTTGCCTCCTAAGAAACTCACATTCAATCGCGATACTGGCGATATGATTTGGCGGGAAAAAGCAGAGGTTAGTTCGCCGTTTGCCTGTTTTTTAGACAACATGGTGCGCTACCATTTTCCGCTGCGTTACCCGTCAGCAACCGAGGCACTCCAAGCTTTGCAAAACTTACAGTAACGTCGCCCTAAAAGCGCGGTAACGAAACCGCCGCTATACGGCGGCGTTACATACTTGTGAGTTAATCTCTATGAACCCGTCCCCGCCCGATGGTAAAATTAAGATCGACGAGTGCGGCGAGTCGAGAGATTGTAAAAAACTTATGTGCCTGAATCCAGGGTATATTCTGCGCGATCGCTACCGAATTATCGCTCTATTAGGGGAGGGAGGGTTTGCCAGAACCTATACGGCTAACGATCTACACAAACCCGAAAATTCTCCTTGTGTCGTCAAAGAAATTAAGCCGCCTCAATCTACAGTTTTGGAGGTTTGGCAGAGGGCAAACGCTCAGTTTGAAATAGAAGCATCAGCTTTGCACCGCCTCGGTCAGCAGCACCCGCGCATTCCAAACTTAATAGATAGCTTTGAGGAGAATGGAAATTTTTACTTAATCCAAAAATACATTATCGGACAGTCGCTTAGGGACGAATTAACTACAGGTACGCGATGGACGCAAGACCAAGTAATTGTCTTGTTGCAGGAAATTCTCTCCGTTATAGAGTTCGTCCACGGACAGGGAATGGTTCACCGAGACATTCATCCCGGCAACTTAATCAGACTTTCGTGCGACGGTTCGATTGTGTTGATAGATTTTGGGGCTGTTAGAGAAATCAGCACCTTGGGTGTTACCAATTCAGGCGAGATCGCGACAACGCAGGCGATCGGCACTCGCGGTTATATGCCAGCCGAACAACTGTTGATGCCCTGGAACCCTCAGCCCTACAACGATATCTACGCTATCGGGACGATCGCAGTCCAAGCCCTCACACAGGTACATCCTAACAATCTGCCGCGAGATCCCCTCAGTTGCGAACTCCTATGGCACTACTCGACCCCCGATCGACAACTCCCGCAGGTTAGCGACAGTTTGAGAGCAGTTTTAAACAGAATGGTACGCTTTCCATACTGCGATCGCTATCACTCCGCGGCGGATGTTTTGCGGGATTTGCGTGAAGCGAAGCTATCCCGTAGGGAATCGGTAACAGCATTCCCACCACCACCGCCACAACCTTTAGAACGACCCGTGCCATCTCCGCCTCAACGCAGATTGAAAGAGCGATTGAGAATCTGTTTGTTCATCGCGATCGCAGGATTAGTCGGGCTAGGAGTATTTTTAATACATAATTTTTTCCAACCCAAAACTTGTCCTTTAATCCAGGGAGATGCTTTGAGTTGTGGCGAGGAAATCCTCATAAAAACTTCTTCGCCTCGGTTAAAGCAAAAGGGAGTTCAGGAGTTTGCCCAATCAAATTATCAATCTGCTTTTAATTTCTTCAAAAAGTCCTGGAACGAAGAATACGGCAAAGATCCAGAAACTTTAATTTACATGAATAATGCCTTTCTGGAGGCAAGCAAGAGTCCTTATTACACAATTGCTGTACCTCTTCCCATTAGTCGGATAAATCTGGAAAGTTCTACTCACCTGGGCGATCGGGCAAAAGAATTGCTGCGCGGAGTGGCTCAAGCGCAAACAGAAGTTAATTTGGGATTGCCCAATTCTAGGAGCAATCATGACTTTCCCGGTCAAGATTTTTTACAAGGTAAAGCCATTAACGGCAAAGGACTTAAAATAATTATTAGTAACGATGCGAACGATGGGAAGGAGGCAAAACAAAGAGCAATTTCACTGGTAAATAAACCGGATGTTTTAGCAGTTGTCGGTCACGCTAACAGCGAGATGACGATGCACACGGTAGATATTTACAATCAAAATAATCTGGTTTTGATGTCTCCGGGTGCCGCCACAGAAGAACTGACCTATGAACCGAGAAAATTTTTCTTTCGTACTCAATATACGAGCAGTTTAATAGCCCAAAATTTAGCGGACTACCTCCTCGCCAAGAATCAAAAACAAGTAGCAATTTTATACAATCAGGCAAGTCCATTCAGCGCATCTTTTAGGGAAGAGTTCACAAAGTATTTTCGAGACAGCCAAGGGGGGAAAATAGTCGGGATTCGCGATTTTGATTTATCTAGAAAAGACTTCAACGCCCAAAGAGCAATAAAGGAAATCCAGGCCAACAGAGAAACTGCGATCGTGTTAGTTCCCGACGATCAAGTTACGAAATCCCTAGAAAACGCATTTGAGATAATGAAACTTAACGGAGATAGGAATTGGATTGTCGGGGCATGGACGCTGATGCGGCTGCAAACTTTAGAACTTGCATCTGGGCAGCAAAAGTTGTTTAAAAAACTAATCATGTCTGTCGGCTGGCATCCCTTAAACAGCCCCAACAAAGAATTTCCTCAACAGGCTCGCTCCCTGTGGGGAGGAGATGTAAATACCCGTACAGCTTCAAATTACGATGCAGCGCGCGCAATTATAAAAGGATTGGAAATGCAGCAGCAACCCAGCCGCGAAGGAATGCAAAAAACGCTTTCATCTCCAGATTTTAGCGCTGACGGAGCAACAGGAACAATTCAGTTTGAATCGCCGAAAAATGGCAATCGGAAAAATCCTCCCAGCGATTTGGTGCATATTGTAGAATGTGCAAAAGAGCAGTTCGGCCTCACTTTTGTTCCCGTCAAGTATCCAACAGCGGCAGCGGCAGGTTTAAAGTGCGATTGAACTTGTTTCTAATTGTTTCTGTGCGTTATTCCTGACTTATTTCCCCAATTCTTGAGAGCGCAAATAAGCTGCTTTCACTGCTTCGATCAGCGCAGAACGAAAGCCGTTACTTTCTAGTTTAGCAATTCCGGCAATAGTTGTACCGCCGGGACTTGTCACCCGATCTTTCAATTCTGCTGGGTGCATTCCCGTTTCTTGCAACAGTTTCGCCGTACCGAATACTGTTTGCAAAGCTAATTGAGAGGCGATCGCCCGTGGAAGACCAGCACAAACTCCGCCATCTGTCAATGCTTCGATAAAAATTGCTACATAACCGGGCCCGGAACCCGAAAGCCCCGTCACCGCATCCAGCATACTTTCGGGAACTTCCACGACTTCTCCCACAGCGCCAAAGATGCGTTTTACCAATTCTAAATCGGTTGGTTGCACGAGTTTGCCAGGGGCGATCGCGCTCATTCCCGCCCCCACCGTCGCCGGAGTATTCGGCATCACCCGCAGCACCGATCGCCCCGGAAACGCCGGTTCTAGCTTGCTGAGCGGGACTCCTGCTAAAATCGATACTATCAGCGCCAGTGGCTGACAATTAGCAGTTTCTCCATTATTTGCTTGTTGGCGATCGGCCCCCACAGCCAACTCCAAAGCTACCGTATCAAACATTTGCGGTTTAATCGCCAAAAACAGCACTTCTGTAGCGGTAGCAACTTCTAGATTGCTGGCTGTTGTTCCGATCCCGTATGTCTGGGTCAAAAATTTGCGCCGTTGAAGTTGCGGCTCGCTGACCAATATTTCTGAGGGCAAATAAACTTTTTGTGCTATTAAGCGGGATAAGAGAGCTTCTCCCATTACCCCGCCGCCGATCGTACCAAATTTGATGTTAGTCATTAGTCAGTTGTTATTGGTTATTTGTTATTGGTTATTTGTTATTGGTTATTTGTTATTGGTTATTTGTTATTTGTTATTTGTTATTTGTTATTTGTTATTCGTTATTGGTTATTTGTTATTTGTTATTGCTTATTACTCATTGATTACTTAGTTGTCAGTCATTAGTTATTAGTCATTAGTCATTGGTTACTTAGTCATTAATGATTAGTCATTGGTTACTTAGTTGTTAGCTAATGTTATTCATCCGCAGTCTTGATTCCACAGCTATTAGTTGTTAACTAAGGACTACTGACTACTGACTACTAACTACTGACTAATGACTACTAACTAATGACTAATGACTAATGACTAATGACTAATGACTAATGACTAATGACTAATGACTACTGAACCATTTGAGCTTGTTGTTCGGCAGGCCAGACTGTCGGTGCGGGAGCAGCAGCAGCAGGGCGGGGGCGTCCTTGGGCTGGGGGCACTTCGTGAACCACACCAGACTGAGTTCTCACCTGCACGCAGCTAGGCGTAAACAAGAAAATGCTTTCGCCAATTCGCTCTTGATGACCGTCAAGGGCATAAGTACCGCCCGCCACAAAGTCTACAGCTCTTTGCGCTTGGTCTGGGTCCATTACCGTCAGGTTCAAAACCACAGATTTGCGCTCTTTAAGCGCTCGAATTGCGGCCGGCATCTCTTCAAAAGTGCGCGGCTCCATTACTACTACTTCCGAGATCCCGTTCATAGCTCCTGGCATTCCAATCACGTTATTCATTACTGATCCTACTCCCCCGTTTGGTGCAACAACATCGGTACCTGTCGATCCTACTACTGACCGCTCCCGCATTCTGCGATTTTGGCGGCGTTCTTCTTCAGCAGCAGCCGCAGCGGCATTCGGTTCGGGCGGTTGGTAGACGGTTTGAAAACGATCTCCATCCGCTTCGTCGTATTCGTAATCGTACTCAGGCTCGTTGTTGAAGCCTACAAAATCTCGTAGCTTAGAAAAAATGCTCACCATTTAAGCTCCTTCACGACTGTACTACCCCGACTATACTCGCGTTGCGGGTTAGCCGCGGGTCGCTCACTACTCTATCTCTATATTTAACCTAAGTTGTCTCGATCGGAAAATTTCCAATATTTATCCCTTCCTAGAGCCAAATAAGGTTTGTCCGATGCGTATCATGGTAGCACCTGCTTGAATTGCCAAATGATAATCTCCCGACATCCCCATCGAGAGCTGCTGCATCTTAATATGGGGCAAATTTTGCTGCTGGATTTTGTTAGCAAGTTCGCGAGTGCTGTTAAATAATTCTAGGATTTGCTCCTCATCTAATCCTAGCGGAGGTATTGTCATCAAACCTTGAATTTTTATGTGCTGGCATTTGTTTAGTTCTGGGAGGTCGGCCAGCAGTTCTGGGACGCTCCAGCCGTATTTGTCCGGGTCGGGCAAGATTTTGACTTGCAGGCAGACTTGGGGAGATCGGGACTGTTCGCCGGCTAGACGATCGAGCCTCGCGGCCAGTTTTAAGCTGTCGAGAGAGTGAATCCACTGGAAATGTTCTAGGGCTAGGGCTGCTTTGTTGCTTTGCAAGTGGCCGATTAAGTGCCAGTTGATGTCGGGCAAGTCTTGCAGTTGGTTTTGTTTTTCGAGAGTCTCTTGAACCTTGCTTTCGCCAAAATCTCGGATGCCGGCGCTGTATGCTTCGCGGATAGCATCAGTCGATACCTGTTTGGTAACGGCAATTAACCGCACTGATTCGGGCAATTGTTGGCGAATGCTGTTAATTCGAGAGGTAATGGTCATAGTTGCTCAACGTTGGGAACTGGAGAGAAGGAAAATTAGGAACGAAAATTTAATCAGTAGGGCGTGCTGAATTAATTACACTTGTATATCGCCCCAATGCCGAATCAGCGTCAAGAGTCTTTTTGTAATTAATGATGCCCGGTTACTTAATTTAAACATCTGCTACACTTCTGTGTTTCCAGAAGCGGCGAGGTAAAGAGAGGCAGAGCCTCGGGATCTGCATTACCAGGCTCTGCCTGGTAACGAGGAATTCCCAATTACGAAATTCCCAATTACCAATGACCAATGACCAATGACTAATGACTAATTACTGATTACTGATTTTCGCTATTGAAATGTACGCTTGTGAATAGCCTGCAATTGGTCGTACTCCTTGTGTAGCCCGCTGCGGCGGAGGGTTCGCAGGCGAATTTCTACCATCAGGCGAGCGTCGGAGCGGCTGACGGGTTCAAATCTCAGCCCGCCAGGGCCGTTTGTCACTAAGAAAAATAGGCGCTGCGCGTATAGGGTGGTGAATAATTCTTGGCTGTCTTCAACCTGGGATACCCTGAAGAGGAGGCCGAAGTTTGGATGGTTCAGGTATGTTTCGGTAGTCATTTACGCTCACAGTCGATCGATTTTAGTTTAAAGATTTAGATTTTAGATTTAAGTTTCGCTGGCGAATCACCCGACGGGGTGGTTCTCTGGCGGGGTACAAAGGGCGATCGCGCCATGCGGTGCAGTAGTCTGCGTCGTGGCTGAGGCTCGTGCTGCTGCTGCTGTTCCGTGCAGTTGCACGTTTGGAGCACCGCGATCGTCTCGCCGAACTTCCACATCTGCATATCGTATGCCCCGCCATCGGATGCCTAGAGCTTTGACAACAGCTTCTTTGGCTGCCCGCTAGCTGGTTGCAGGAAACTCGATTCATTTTACCTTTAATGCTGCTGTCTAGTTGACGAATTTTGTTGCTCGCAATCCCTTCGTTCGGCGGGCGTGTAAACTTTTTCGAGGAAGCGATCGCCAAACCGGTCTAATGCGGC
>NZ_JBARVX010000538.1:0-7413 GCF_049646505.1 Microcoleus sp. | reverse complement strand
TATTTGTTATTTGTTATTTGTTATTTGTTATTTGTTATTTGTTATTTGTTATTTGTTATTTGTTATTTGTTATTTGTTATTTGTTATTTGTTATTTGTTATTTGTTATTGGTAACAACTGGCAACTGACAAATAACAACTGACAACTGGCAACTGCTTTCCGTCCAACGTCATCAGGAAGAAGGAAGAAGGAGCATCAAGCGCGCTAGCTTTTGTAGTGCTGTCCTCGCTCGCACGGGCTTTTATCACCAAGCGAGCGAGGACAGCGCTCAAACAAAAAATGCTTTTTACAAAAATGAAATGCTCCCCTTGAGTCTTCACTACAAACCAATTATTAATTTTTCTGCGGGCACTTTGGATGGAACCCTCCCTGCAAACAAATGTAAGCAATTTGACTTTTCTCTAAATTTTTAGCGTCGGAAAAATCAACTCCTTGGAATCGACCTGATTTACTACCTACCGGATTTTGAATAAATTGATCCGAACCCGCCTTTGAGAGAAACACAGCGCCTTGAAAATTCGCTCCCGCTAAATTCGCGCCCCTAAAATCTACCGAACTCAGATCCGCATTCCGCAAATTAGCATCTTGCAACCGAGTATCTTTAAAATTCGCGTTGGCGAGTTTAGCCGAACTCAAATCGGCATTTTGTAAGTTTGCCCCGCTCAAATCTGCACCGGACAAATCAGCACCTTGCCATTCCGATTTTGACAAATTTGTCAAGGATAATTGAGTGCCTTGAGCCTTGACTTTGCCCAAACGCGCGCCTGACAAATTTGCTCCCGACAAATTCGCGCTGCCCATATCTGCACCGGTAAAACTGGCATCTTTTAACATTGCTTGCTGCAAGTTTGCCCCAATTAAAAGAGCACTGCTCAAATTAGCTCCATTCAAAATTCCGTTTGACAAATTAGCTTTGTTCATGACAGCGCGGACAAAAGTAGTCCGGTTCATTACAGCACTTTTCAAAGATGCTCCGGTTAAATTTGCTCCTTCAAAATTAGCGCTGCTCAAGTCAGAAATCCAATCGTCAAATGTACCCGGACGCCTGTCTTCGCCGGTGCCGTAAAAGCGAGTTTCCTGCAAGCTGGCATTGGTTAAATTGCTGTTTCTCAGTTTAATTCCTGATAAGTCGATTTTGTCTAATACTAAAAGAAACTGAGCCGGGCCGGCAGGACTTTGACTTAAATCTGTGCGGCTGAGATCCGCGCCGTTGAGTTGGCTGCTATACACTGTGAGAATTTTGCCGATCGCCCTTTGCACTGTTCGCTGGCGGGCCGCGGCTAACTCGCGTTCCGGGGCTTTCCCGCCGAAGCGCAGGGATTCGAGGTCATTGCTGAGTGCTTGGTTTAACCGCCGCAAGTCAGGTAAAGCTTTCGGCCCGCTACTGACTAAAGCTTGCTGGATCGCGTCCAGCATCGGGCGGCTGTCTTCTTGGGCGAGCAAATCCGCTAGCAGGGGGACGGCGCGGGAATCTTCCACCGCCCCCAAAGCCAAAATTGCCGATCGCCTCCCCGATGTTCCGCTGGGCGAAGCCGGAGACAATTTACTCACTAAAGCCACAAATAATTCGTCGTTCCGCTGCCGGGAATCCCGCATATTTGCTTGACTTTGAGTGTAGATCAGAGTGCCGGCAAACAAAGTTAAAATTAATCCCGCGCTGCCAACGGTAACTATCACTAAAGTTGTGCCTGGATGTTGGCGCATCCAATTCCACAAACTGGGTTCTTTTTTGACATTGGTTTCTGGAGTCAAAACCAAAGCTGCAATTTGCGCGTCTTCTTCAGTCCAATCTTGACTTGTGACAGGATTCGCCGACATTTGGTCCGATCGCGCGTTGACCCCCAAAGTATTCGCGAGGCGATCGTGCCCGGATTGCCGTTTGTAGCGGAATGCAAAAGCGCCGTCTGCCAGCACTGCCAAGCCGCTCAACCCCCCTAAAATGATTAAATCAGGAAACGCGCCGGACAAGCGCCAAATGCCGTAGGCGACGCCCAGAGGTATTCCCCAGCGCCCCAAACTTTCGCGGATCAGCACTCGTCGAAAACCCGGAGGAGTACCCGAGGCTGTGACGACTTTAACGGCAAACCAGCGTTTCGGGAGAGTTTGACCGGTTCTGGCGAGCAAAAACAATTGCCACGCCGCTAACACTGCAGGTGCCAGCAGCGCCCCAGACCAGAATAGATTAGTTAGGGGTGCGACTCTGGGGTTGCGATCGCGCACGGGGCTGCCCAAAATACGGGCTACAGTTTCCGATACTGCTGTTACTGAGGAATTGAGAGGTACAGTTTGAGTATCCTTGTTGACTAATGCCCCGATACTGAAGGGAACGAGGGCGCTGGCCGCAATTAACGAAATTTCAACGGCCCAAGCGCCGCACCTGCGAACCAACAGCGGCATTTGCTGGGATTGTGCTTGCCAAGACGGAGACGGATCGGGTTGATTAATATCACCGGGTGCGGTTGGGCTAGCCATATTTATAATTTCCTATTGTTAGTCGTTAGTGTTGGAGGAATCAGGAGAAATTGCCAATTTATACGCTATGTAGATTAGCACTCCGAGAACGCCAAGAGTCACCAGGGCGGAAATTAGCTGTACGATGCTATTGAACACTGTCAGGACAACGATCGCCCCGACGGCAAATACTGCGACTTGCCCGGGTTTGGGGAGTTTTTGAAACTTGTCGAGAAATTGATTGTAGAAGGTTCCGACTGCTTGATAGCTATCTGGATTTTGTTGGATGAGGGGCGATCGCTCTAGTTTAGCTTTTAGTTGTGCGATCGCTTGCTGCAAATTGAACTTATTTTGAGGATTCATAAAAAATTTTGGGAGTTAGTTTAGCTGTACGCCGATCGTTTTAGGGCGGTCACATTAATAAGAGTCACATTAGCGTGTTCGGAACCGCTCATTATCCTCTACCGTCAAAGAAGTGGAACCTTCCGCCATTGTGTTCGGATCAATAAGGATAAAAATGAAGATATGCTATCCGTGCGATCGCCCCAGACAGCGCTTTGGCTCGATCGCAATTCTAGCCCTAGGAATGATTTTAACTGCACCGGGGGCCCTTCGGAGCCAACCTCTGCAAATTGCTCCGGGATTTCGCGAACCGCTGAGTGTTTCAGGAATCTCCGGCGGCCCGAACAATAGCGGCGAGTGCGGTTTCGTAGCCCAAGGGCCGAACCACGTCATCGAAGTTACGCAGGATTTACCTTACTGGAAAATTGCCGTACAAACAGCGGGAGCGCCGAGTTTGATGATTCAGGGGCCCAGGGGTAGTTTCTGCGTCCTACCGGCGAATGCTGCTGCGGGGAATGTAGAATTTTCGGGTTATGGGGACAAGGGGACTTATGTAATTTTCGTGGGCGATCGGGCTCAAGGTCAACACCCTTACTCTCTCTCTATCACTCAACAGCGCAACTAAAAAAGCAATTTGATTTTAGCAAGTTGGTAGTCAGGACTTTAGTCCTCAAGTTCGCAGTAAGGACTTCAGTCCTCAAGTTCGTAGTAATGACTTCAGTCCTCAAGTTCGTAGCACTGATATATTGCACCATTTTCAATAAGGGGATTTTTCGTGGAGGAGGGCGGGTTTATTTAACTTGTCTGCAAGCTTTAAGGCTGTTGGCGAACCCGCCCCTACAGCTTGTTGAGAATGGTGCAATATCTGAATAGTAAGGACTTTAGTCCTCAAGTTCGTAGCAAGGACTTTAGTCCTCAAAGCGTGATTTGTTCTCTCACCCACTTGCGAAACAATCGGAGAGTTTGACTCGTCCCCGCTGTTTGGCTTTGTTCGCAATATTCAGAAATAGCTTCAATAATTGGCAAATTGGGAAATGTTGGACTAATTGCCGATTCAACATATTTCCCATCTTCAAGCACATTAATCTGAAGCCTTTTATTTTCGTACCGCCAGATTTCAGGAACTCCCAGCGCCTCGTAAACTTCCAATTGAGTTTTAGAAGTTAAATCCACTTCAATTGCTAAATCCGGCGGCGGATCGATACTTAAGTCAATGCGCTTTTTGCCAATTATTAGAGCGGAATTTTGAATATAAAAACATTCATCCGGTTCAATTCCTTGTAACATACTTTTTCGCTTAAAAGTAGTAGAACCAAATGGTTCAAAGTCGATTTCAAGTTCCTCAAACAAAATATTTACTAAATAGCCAATAATCGTTTTAGCTTTCTCGTGTTCTGGCAGCGGCATCCTAATCTCCAAAATTCCTTGACTGTAAGCGATTCTGGAAGCACGGTGTTCTCCCAACTCCTCTAAAATTGCTTCAAATTCCAGCCAACTTACATCATGGAACAGCACTCTATGTCCAGGCGGTACACTGATTTGTCTCAATTGCAGCGTTACCATTCCAACCTCCGATTTATTTAAGTTTGCGATGCTTGTCTGTATAGGGAATTGGAAATAGGGAAACAGTCCGTTTTGTAGTCAGGACTTTAGTCCTCAAAGCGTAATTTTTTTTCTCACCCACTTGCGAAACAATCGGAGAGTTTGACTCGTCCCCGCTGTTTGACTTTGTTCGCAATATTCAGAAATAGCTTCAATAATTGGCAAATTGGGAAATGTTGGACTAATTGCAGATTCAACATATTTCCCATCTTCAAGCACATTAATCATCAGTTGGTTATTTTCGTACCGCCAGATTTCAGGAACTCCCAGCGCCTCGTAAACTTCCAATTGAGTTTTGGAAGTCAAATCCACTTCAATTGCTAAATCCGGCGGCGGATCGATACTTAAGTCGATGCGCTTTTTGCCAATCATTAGAGCGGAATTTTGAATGTAAAAACAGTTATCAGGCTCTATTCCTTGCAACATACTCTGGCGTTTAAAAGTCGTCGAACCAAAACATTCTCGATCGATTTCAAGTTCTTCGAGTAATATCTTGACCATATCGCCAATGATTTCTTTATTAAATTCGTGTTCTGGTAGTGGCATCCTAATCTCCAAAATTCCTTGACTGTAAGCAATTCTGGAAGCACGGTGTTCTCCCAACTCCTCTAAAATTGCTTCAAATTCCAGCCAGCTTACATCATGGAAAAGCACTCTATGTCCAGGCGGTACACTGATTTGTCTCAATTGCAGCGTTACCATTTCAACCTCCGATTTATTTAAGTTTGCGATGCTTGTCTGTATCGGTAACTGGGCGCGGACACGGACAACTTGCGATCGGGAAAGCCGAAGTATTGGGTATTGGTATCAGAAAAATGGGGTCTAAAACTGTCCAAATCCTCCGGCTTTTAGTATTGTATCTTTTCGGTATCTTTGTTGCAAATCAGTTCAATATATTTTAAAATATTGAATGCCGTAATTGCGACTAACATAATAATATCATGTCCAATCGATCGGACATGATATTATTAATTGACAATCAGGAAGTCGCTGACTGTCAGCAACGGAGTACCGTCAAGGGTGGCAAATAGCGCACCAGTTCCCAAACCAATTTGTGCCCCGTTCTGGTTGAAGAATAACTTGCCTGTGGCGAGGCTGCAAACAATTAATCCATTGCTGGTTTCTGCTGCTAAATCGCTATCTGCAAAGGCAATTTGAGCTGAAGTGATTGCTCCGAATGCAGTTTGAGATAAGAGGATTTTGTCTGTACCCGTCGTAAAATCAGTAATCCGGTCGCTCCCAAAATCAGCAGTATTAAAAACACCGTTCGATTTAAACAAAAACCGATCTTCACCGCTACCACCAGTTAGCAAGTCATCGCCTGCACTCCCTGCAAGTAGATCGTTACCACCGCCGCCAATTAGCGTATCATTGCCATCGCCACCAATTAGCGTATCATTGCCATCGCCGCCGACAACACTGTCATCACCTAAGCCACCATTAAATGTATCGTCGCCACCTCCCATGTCAACAACTGAATTGGCGTAGGTTCCTAAGAGGTTAATTACATCATTACCATCAACATTGGAACTCGCAGCTTCATCGGCTTTGAGGTTGATAAAGAAACGAAAGTCGTTCATGGTGACAGTAATGCTGTCGTTACCGGTGCCGCCGATAATTTTTTCATCGGAACGCAGTGTATCGTTAGGATTAGTATTGTCATCCCAGGTTTCAGCAAAAGTGATATTGATGCTGTCATTGCCAACACCGCCTTGAACATCATTTACGCCGTCGGGATCGGTAATGGTGTCGTCGCCTGTACCCCCGAAAATGCGATCGAGATTGCCTAAACCGCCGTCAATGAGGTCATTGCCGCCCTCACCATCGATGAAATCATCCGCACCGTCGCCGTTGATGGTGTCGTCACCCTCCGCGCCCATCAGTGTATCTGGATCGGGGGTACCGTTCAAAAGTAAAGGGGCAATCGGGGGATTTGCAATCGGATTAATGGTGATGTTAACAGTGGCTGTCGCTGTCCCCCCGTGACTGTCGTCAAGCTGATATGTAAAGCTGTCCTGACCGGTGAAGTCACCGTGGGGGTGGTAAGTGATGAAGTCATCAGCCTTGTCTGCAGTGCCGTTAAAATTGATTTCAGCTTTCCCGCCGACTCCGTTGGTCAAAACCGTCAAAATCAGGGGGTCGCCGTCTGGATCGCTGTCATTTGCTAATACGGGGATGTTGACGGGAGTGATTCGATCGGTGGTGGCGCTATCGTCGATCGCGATCGGCAATTTGTTGGCAAACTCGATCGTGACAGTAGCTGTCGCTGTTCCCCCGCGAGTGTCATCGATCTGATAAGTGAAGCTGTCCGTCTCCCAGAAGTCACGGTGGGGGTGGTAAGTGATGAAGTCATCAGCCTTGTCTGGAGTGCCGTTAAAATTGATTTCAGCCTTGCCGCCGACTCCGTTGGTCAAAACTGTCAAAATTAGGGGATCGCCGTCTGGATCGCTGTCATTTGCTAACACTGGAATGTTGACAGCAGTGTCTCGATGGGTGGTGGCGCTGTCGTCAAGTGCGATCGGCAATTTGTTGACTGCTTTCACTGTCACCTCAACCTTGGTAACGTCCGAACCTCCCTTACCGTCTGCGATTTGATAGAGAAAGATATCCTGCCCGCTGAAGTCGGGATTGGGAGTGTAGGTAATGAAATCATCGTTGGGATCGTCCGGCGTACCGTTGTTGTTGACTGTGGCTTTACCGTTGTGTGCAGCCCTGAAAATGCTGAGGTTCAAGGGGTCGCCGTCGGGGTCGCTGTCATTGGCTAGGACGTTGATATCGATCGCACTGTCAGCATTTACAGTGGCAGCATCCCCAGATGCGATCAGTGAATGGTTGGGATCGACTGTCACCTCCACTTTGGTAACAGCCGTACCTCCCTTACCGTCGTCAATTTGATAGAAAAACACATCCTGCCCGCTGAAGTCGGGATTGGGGGTGTAGGCGATGTAATCGTCTGTTGGATCGTCCGGCGTACCGTTGTGCCTGACTTCTGCTTTGCCGTTGTCTGAAGTCTTGAAA
>NZ_JBARVX010000537.1:0-1670 GCF_049646505.1 Microcoleus sp. | reverse complement strand
GTAAAAAAGCGTTCGCTATTTTATTAATTAAATCATGGAAAATTACTTTGGGTGAATGGGAGGCGATCGCACTTTTAGACATTAAGGGCGATCGAGATTGGCTGCGCTGCGCCCTCCAAGACAAAATTCACCAGCCTTACCGCCAGTCTCTGATTCAGGGATATGAAGCGGTGCAACAAGCTGCGTTGAATGCAGGGGCTTGTGGGATGGTAATTAGTGGTGCCGGGCCGACGCTTTTGGCTTTAACGGATGTTACTAATGTTGATGCGGTTGTGAGGGAAATGGCGGCTGCTTGGATGGATTTTGGGGTGAAGGCTGATGTAAGGGCGATCGCGATCGATACTCAAGGAGCACAAGTTTCGACTGAATTAAGTTAGTTTACTTAAACGATCGTTCAATTCCCCTACCAACCATTCTTTCTCAGCTTGCGGCAAAAATAACCCAAAACAATAGTTACGCGGCTTAGCGCGAATCAGGCAAAAAGTCATCGATTTTTTGAGCAATGGCAGATGAATTCCGCTCAACTTTACCCGCTGGATATCTTGAAGACTGATTTGAATCTGTCTGGTGAATAGACAACCAGAAATCCAACACAAGTACATCAGAGCATAAAATACGATAAATATTATTACAGCTTTGACTGATATAAATACAAATAGCTGAAACAATTTAGCTAGCCAGTCGGCTACAGTGTATTCAAACAAGCTAAATGTCCGGTCTGACTCTCCGAATATGTGCATTAGGAATAAATATAAACTAAAAAATGCCAGAATCAAATACAAGGGAAGTAAAACTTTACAAGTCAGATGAATGAACCGGAAAAACCCTTTGAGTTTGCTAGGGAAACGAGCGGGGTATATATTGATGAATAACCACCGTTTAGTATCAATTAAAGTAATTCTGGATTGGGGCGATCGCTTAAACATTTTTTCGGGATTAATCCCGCTTGGCTGTTCCCCTCGCAGCGCTGATAAAGCATCTTTTGCTGAGTGAAATCGATCTTCACTTGCGGGTTCAATTATCTTCTCTAACCAGTCGGCAAACTCTGGAGAAATAGAGACGCGATCGCGGAATTTCACCTTCAGCTTGTGTCTGGGTAGATCGGATGGAAATTTTTGGGTTAACAGGAAAAGCAGCGTTGTGCCTAATCCATACAAATCTGTTGACAATACAGCTTTTCCTCTGAATTGTTCTGGTGCCATGTAACCGTAGGTTCCGACAACGGTACTGCCTCCAGTAACGGTATGATGGTAAGTATTTTGAACTGCGCCAAAATCCACTAGGAAGACTCGCCCATTTTTTTGGAGAATAATATTTTGGGGTTTAATATCTCGGTGGATAGTAGCAGGTAACAGCGATTGCAGATAAACTAGAATTTCTAGCAATTGACAGGCGATATGACGAACTTGCGCTTCATTTGGTTTCCAGCCATTTTCTATCAACTGTGCGAGAGATTTTCCCGGTGCGAGTTGTTGGGCGATATAAAAACAACGATTTTGGGAAGTATCAACTTGAAAGTAGTCAATGTAGCGAGGAATTCCCGGATGATTCAATCCCGATAAAGTTTTTGCTTCTCGTTCAAATAACTCGACTTTCTTCCATTCAGTTGTCAGGCGCAAGGATAAAGCTTTGAGTGCAACTTTTTGATTGCTGTTTAAATCTACAGCAGC
>NZ_JBARVX010000536.1:0-2312 GCF_049646505.1 Microcoleus sp. | reverse complement strand
GTGCAGCGACAGCCGGAACAGCTTTACGAGCCGATTGTCGTGCAGTTAGAACCTCAAGTTTACCGCCTGTTAGACGTACATCAAGTATTAGTAGCTTTATCTCAAATTCACCAACAAGCTACTTGGTATATTAGCGAACTTTATTACAATTTATCTGTCACGCAATCCGAGTTAGAAGCAGCCAATTCTCAATTAACAGCAGCTAATTTAGAATTGTACCGTCTCGCTCACTCAGATGGTTTAACTCAGGTGGCAAACCGACGCTGTTTTAATGAATACTTAGACAAAGAATGGCAAAGATTGGGAGAAGCAGCAGCAGAAATATCCTTAATTTTATGCGATATTGACTTTTTCAAGAAATACAACGATACTTACGGACATCAGGCGGGAGATGCTTGTTTGCAACAGGTAGCCAAAACTATTGTTGAGGCGGTAAAATTCTCAGCGGGGGAAGTTTTGCGGGAGACGCTGGTGGCCCGTTACGGAGGTGAAGAATTTGCGGTAATTTTGCCTAGAACTTCATCCGAAATGGCTGTCACGATTGCAGAGCAAATTCGAGTCAGGGTGAAAAAACTTAAAATTGAAAATATTAAATCGCCGCTGTCTGCTTGTGTTACACTGAGTTTGGGAGTGGCGAGTACGGTGCCTCAACCGGAGATTTCAAAAAAAGATTTGATTGCAGCAGCAGACAGTTCGCTTTATGAAGCTAAAGACGGAGGGCGCGATCGAGTAATTTTAGGTAATATCAAATTAGATAAGTAGAAGAGGTTGAGTTCAGGAACTTTTGGCTTATGGAATTGCAGGAATGGCAAAACTTGAGCGACGAAAAAAAAAATCGCTACTCACAGGAATTAGCAGCACATCTGCCACAGTCAGTAATTTTTAAAGGTTTGCGATTTTACCCTGATGGTGGCAGCGAACTCTCTATTGCCATTTTCGAGTATGGAGGAGCTTTATTTTCTCTGATGCCAGGGGGTGAGGTTCAAATTGGATGCGAAGTCGGCAACTTTCGCCCGACAGACGAGCAAATTGAATCATTTCAAGATACTGCCGAGGTGTATGAGATCGATCGAGATATATACTCTTACGTCCAAAGCGTCACTACACCTCCTCGAAAGGTGACATTTTCGCCGATGCTTGTAGAAACTAAACCAACAAAAATCGGTCTTGAGGCAATTAGTTCGGAGTCACTTAAAATCCAGAATTTATTAAAAGAGTTTCCAGACAGGCAGAGGAGGATATGTAACGATAGATACGGATTCGATCGTGCTGAGGATGGCTCGATTGAGGCTTGGCAAATTACGAGCAAAACGCATGAAGAACTCGCGACTGAATTGGCGACTGAAGGACTGCGCTTGCTAACTTTCGACGAATGGGAGTATGCTTGCGGTGCCGGAAGTACCACTCTATTTCGCTGGGGAGACTTAAATCCTAGCGATTGCTACCCAACTGACAAGGCAGCCGACTGGAAACTCCACTTGCAGCCCAACCTTTTCGGACTCCACATCGCTCAAAATCCTTACGATGGCGAGGTAATTAGCGACAAACATACAGTCCGAGGCGGAGACGGCGGATGCTCCATTTGCGGTGGACTTGGCTCTTTTTTTGGTTGGTTGCCACTAGCAACTGCCTACTGGGAACCCGATGCACTTGAGTGGTTGGATGAAGACATTAGGGGAAACCTCATGCGCCGCATAATTCCATTACCCTAACGCTGATTCTGGCTTTTTCTTCCCTATTCTTCCTTCGTGTCCTTCGCGTCTTCGCGGTTCAATCATACTAATTCTTCCTGCCCAAAAGTAGATATTTGCAACCGATCGTCCCAGTTTACAAAGTCTCGCACCAAGCACGCTCAGCCGTCCAGTGCCTGTCCGAAGATTCATAAATCCTCACACCTTCCAATCCTGCAGTTTCCATCATTGTCTGTATTTCAGCCAGAGTAAAAGCCGCGTGCAGCGAATCGCTGAATAACTGTTTTTGATGCGAGTTGCAATCTCCCGCATACATCTCAACTAAATTATCCCTGATTGCTTCATCTTCAGGCCTGAACAAATCCCGCAAAAATATTGCTCCATTCGGTTTTAAGACTCGCCGAACTTCGCGCAAAAACGGCAGCGGATCGGGCAAATGGTGGATAATGCTGTTAGAAATCACCATATCAAAATAACTGTCTGGATACGGCATAGCTTTAGCATCAACTAATTCTAGATTAATTTGCGATCGCACATTCGCCTCAGACACATTCTCCAGTCCTAATTGCAGCATATTTGCCGACATATCGATGCAAGTCAACTCCCAAGCAGGGCGGATTC
>NZ_JBARVX010000535.1:0-13148 GCF_049646505.1 Microcoleus sp. | reverse complement strand
TTATTAGTCATTAGTCATTAGTCATTAGTCATTAGTCATTAGTCATTAGTCATTAGTCATTAGTCATTAGTCATTAGTCATTAGTCATTAGTCATTAGTCATTAGTCATTAGTCATTAGTCATTAGTCATTGGTTATTAGTTATTGGTTATTGGTTATTGGTTATTGGTTATTGGTTACTTGCTACGAATTCCCACTTTCCAATTCTCAATTCCCAATAACAACTAACAAATAACCAATAACAGTTAACAGTCAACAGTCAACAGTCAACAGTCAACTTTTGAGACCTATGAAAACTCAACCAAGTCAAGACCGGGTGATTATTTTCGATACGACTTTGCGGGACGGAGAACAATCTCCTGGCGCATCTCTGAATGTGGATGAAAAGCTAACTATTGCCCGCCAGTTAGCGAGATTGGGCGTGGATGTGATAGAAGCGGGTTTCCCTTTCACCAGCACGGGAGATTTTGAGGCCGTCCAAAAAATAGCCCGATCGGTCGGCACGGAAAATGGGCCGACAATTTGCGGTTTGGCAAGGGCGAGAAAGCCGGATATCAAAACAGCAGCCGAAGCTCTGAAACCGGCCGTAAACTCGCGAATTCATACGTTTCTGGCAACATCTGACATTCACTTGGAATATAAGCTGAAAAAGACGCGGGCTGAGGTTCTGGAAATTGTGCCGGAAATGGTGGCCTACGCTAAGTCTTTTGTGGAAGATGTCGAGTTTTCGCCGGAAGATGCTTGTCGTTCGGAACCGGAGTTTTTGTATCAGGTTCTGGAACGGGCGATCGCCGCCGGTGCAACTACTGTAAATATTCCCGATACTGTCGGCTACACGACTCCGAACGAGTTTGGGGCTTTGATTCGGGGAATTAAAGAAAACGTGCCGAATATCGATCGCGCAATTATTTCAGTTCACGGTCACAATGACTTAGGATTGGCTGTGGCTAACTTTTTGGAAGCGGTCAAAAATGGCGCAAGACAGTTAGAATGCACGATTAACGGGATTGGCGAACGCGCGGGAAATGCGGCTTTGGAAGAGTTGGTAATGGCGCTTTACGTGCGGCGGCAATATTTCAATCCGTTCTTGGGCAGGTCTGCAGATTCCGAGGAACCGCTGACGAATATTGACTCGCGCCAAATTTACAAAACTTCCCGCTTGGTTTCCAATTTGACGGGGATGTTGGTGCAGCCAAATAAAGCGATAGTCGGGGCCAATGCTTTCGCCCACGAGTCGGGAATTCACCAAGACGGGGTGCTGAAAAATAAGCTGACATACGAGATTATGGACGCTGAGTCGATCGGCTTAACGGAAAATCAAATCGTACTGGGCAAATTATCCGGCCGCCACGCTTTTCACACTCGCTTAAAAGAGTTGGGTTTTGAAATGGCAGACGATGAACTAAACAAAGCTTTTGTCAAGTTTAAGGATTTAGCGGACAAGAAAAAAGAGATTACCGATTGGGATTTGGAGGCGATCGCCAATAATGAAGCCCACCAAGCACCGGAACTGTTCCGGTTAGAATTGGTGCAGGTTTCTTGCGGCGACAAATCTCGCCCGACAGCAACCGTTACGGTGCGGAATCCATCGGGAGAAGAATTGACGGATGCTGCGATCGGCACTGGGCCAGTGGATGCGATTTACAGGGCAATCAACCGCGTGGTAAACGTACCGAACGAGTTGATCGAGTTTTCTGTACAATCGGTAACAGCGGGCATAGATGCGATCGGCGAAGTAACAATTCGTCTGCGCCACGAAGGTAAAGTATTTTCCGGTCACTCAGCAAATACCGACATCATAGTCGCCTCCGCAGAAGCATACATCAGCGCCTTAAATCGATTGTACGTGTCATTGCAGCCTGAAAAATCCTCCGAACAGCCAACTGCGATCGCAAATCAAGTTGTTGCACAAGCACAGCGCTGATAAATTTGCAGTCAACCATCTTGCTTAAACCAAACCGCAGGCGAACCCAGATCGAAGCAGATCAAACTCAATTAATCTGCCTTAATCCGCGTTCATCTGCGGTTAAAAATTAACTTAATCACCGAAAAATAATCATGTAAAAAATGCAAGAAGAAACCTTAAAAAAAGAGCGACAATTCCACGATGCCTGGGCATCAACAATAGATATTGACGGCATTCGAGTCAATGATTACTTTGAAGCTTGTACCGCCCCAGAAAATAGATTTATCCTCAAACAAATAGGCGATATTACCGGGAAACGCCTCTTAGATTTAGGATGCGGCGCGGGAGAAAACAGCGTTTATTTTGCCAAAAAAGGCGCGCAATGCGTAGCGGCAGACTATTCTCAGGGCATGGTAGATGTGGCCATGAAATTAGCAGAAAAAAACGGCGTGAGCGTAGAAGGTTGCACTGTCAATGCAATGGCGCTAGATTTTCCAGATAACAGTTTTGATATTGTTTACGCTTCTAACTTGCTGCACCATTTGCCGGAACCGGAAAAGGCAATTCGCGAAATGCACCGCGTGCTGAAACCAGGGGGAAAAGCTTGTTTTTGGGACCCGATGAAGCACAATCCGGTGATTAATGTTTACCGCAGAATGGCAACTGAGGTGCGGACTGAGGATGAAAGTCCTTTGGATATTAATATTGTGAATTTTGTCGAGTCTTTGTTTTCAAAGACGGCTTACGATACATTTTGGCTGGCGGCGCTGTGGATTTTTTTACGCTTTTATTTGATCGAGAAAATACATCCCAATGAGGAGCGTTACTGGAAAAAAATTATTATTGAACAAGAGAGATTGAAACCGGAATATTCTCGATTGGAAGGGTTGGATGCGTTTTTAAAGAAGTTGCCTTTGATGAAGCGGTTGGCTTGGAATTTGGCTGTGGTAGCAACGAAGTAGTTAAAAGAAGGAAGTTCGGCAACGGATTATGTAACGGATGTAACGGATGTAACGGATGTAAGTCCGTCGGAAGGGGGAAGTTCGGCAACGAGCAATGTACGGGATGTAACGGATGTAAGTCCGATGTAAGTCCGATGTCCGTCGGAAGAGGGAAGAGGGAAGAAGGAAGAAGGAAGAAGAAGGCTTTAGTGGTAGGGTTCGTCAGTTTTGAGATTCTTGCATCAGCCCCGAAAGTATGATTTTGACGCGCCATTTATTGTCCGGTGCGTCAGTTTTGAGATTGTTTGTTTGTCGCAGAAATAATCGTAGCTGACGCACCCTACTTTCAACTATAAAAGAAGTATAGCGGTTCTCAAAAAAGTGAGGATAGCCCTATGCCCATAGCCCTATGCCCTATGCCCTATGCCCTATCCCAGATAGTACCTCATACCAGAGCACAGAAAGGCTATACAATAAGTCTAAGCATTTAATTAAGAGGCTAATTATGCCAGAAACTATTACTGCTGTGTATGAAAACGGGGTTTTTCGTCCCCTGAGTCCTTTGTCATTGAATGATGGGGAAACTGTGGAAATCACAATTGTAGCGGAAGTGTCGCAGCGCCAAAAGTCGATGATTAAGATGATGACAGAAGGGCAATTGGTGCCTTTTCCAACAAAACAGTTTAAGCTAGATGCCGCCGCAGAACAAAAGCGGCGCGAACTGTTTGAAAAACTGAAGGGAAGAGTGGGGAAACCTCTTTCTGAAATCGTTATTGAGGATCGCGGCCCGTGGTAAATGCCTATTTCTTAGACACCAGCGCTTTGGTTAAACGGTATGTGCCTGAATTGGGAAGTAATTGGATTCAATCAATTACTCTTCCAGCAGCAGGTAACTTTCTCGCGATTTCTCAGATTACTTGGGTGGAGGTATGCAGCGCTTTTTCACGCCGTCAACGAGAGGGTAGTCTATCTGTCGATGAGGTTGACCAACTTATGGGAGATTTTCGCACGGATTTTGACAACCAGTATGAAGTTCTTGAAGTCGATCGCACTTTGATAGAAACAGCGGGTACACTGGTGATGCAAAACCCGCTGCGGGCTTATGATTCTGTGCAATTAGCGTCAGCTTTGCGGGTTCAATCTACTCTCGTTCGTTTTTTCGTGCCAGATACTCAACTGGTTTTTGTTTCGGCGGACAAGAGATTGCTGGATATTGCTCATTCAGAAGGGTTGGCTATTGATAATCCTAATAATTATCCGTAATCAAGCTGTTTCTAGTGAGGAATGCAAGTCCTCATAAAAATTTGAGGACTTGCATTCCTCATTACAAACTAATTTGAGTGAGGTGGCTATTTATAGGATTTCCTTCAAGGTTTTAACTAATATTTGATTCTGTTCTTCCGTACCTACACTAATTCGCAATTTATCTTCTAATCGCGGCTGATTGAAGTATCGAATCAATATTCCCCGTTGTTTCAGTGTTTGATAAATTCTTTCTGCATCGCCGCTGGGCGGCCTAACTAACAAAAAGTTGGTTTGCGATGGCCAAACTTTAAAGCCTAATTCTTTGAAAATGACGGCTAGTTTTGCTCTGGAAGCCTTGACTTTTTCGGCGTTGGCTGTTTTGTACTCTGAATCTGCGATCGCACCTGCCGCCACCGCATAGGCTACAGCATCAACATTGTAGCTGTCTTTAATTTTATTTAATTGGGCCAGCAGCAGCGGATTTGCTATAGCAAAACCCAACCTCAATCCTGCTAGGGAATAACCTTTGGAAAGCGTTCTCAACACTATAACATTACTGTACTTTTTTGTCAACTCCAAAGCATTGTCTTCTGCGAAATCTACATAAGCTTCATCAATCACAAGAATACCCGATAACTCTTGAGCCAATTTCTCCAAATCCGCCACAGATATCGCTGTTCCCGATGGACTGTTTGGCGAAGCTACAAATGTCACAGCACCCCTGGCTGCTATTAGCAAATCGACTGGTAACTTGTAATCGTCGGGATAAGGAACTTCCACAAATTCTGCATCTTGAATTTGTGCCAAAGTGCGGTACAATACATAGGTTGGCGCAGGACAAACAATCTGTTTTCCCGGTTCGCCCGCAGCCCGAACTATCAAGTTTAATAAATCATCGCTGCCGTTACCTACCGCAATCCAATCGTCAGGAAATCCCAAAAATTTACTAGCAGCAATGCGGAACTTTTTTCCCGTTGGATCTGGATAGCGCCGCAGCATTTCTCCGTCTATTTCCTGAAGCACCTTTAAGGCTTTGGGAGAAGGCGGATAGGGATTTTCATTAGAATTTAGTTTAATGATTTTTGTGCCTGCGGGTGGCTGTTCTCCCGGTACGTAGCCAGACATTTCATGGATACTTTTGCGAAAATAATTCATCTTTTATCTGCGTTCATCTGCGTTTATCTGCCTGCATCTGCGGTTGCAAAAATCATATCAAACAATTAGTGACTATCCGCGTTATACCCAAATCAATTAACTTTTGCCTATCTTCTGGATCGTCCACCGTCCACACCACAATGTCAACTCCCTGACTGCGGCTTTCTTGAATTAGTGCGGGGTTTTCCAGCAACACGCGATACTGGCTGCTAATCAAGTTATCGCCCTGCGCCACAGCTTGAGATAATTGAGTTTTGTATGCTTCTAGATTAGCAACAATATGTCCGATCGCCAAATCGTCAGACAGCCGCCGCACTTGTGCCAAAAATTGCTCGCTAAACGAGGTAATGATGCACTTGTGTTGAATTTCTGCACCCTGCAAACTATTGACAAAATCCGCCACTTCTGCATCCGACCATTCGCAATGGGGCTTAACATCAAAATAGAGAAATTTGTCAACTTTTTTCAGGATAACTAATGCTTCTGCGAAAGTAGGGATTTTTTGTCCTGAAAATTCATCGCTAAACCATTTTCCCGCATCAAGTTTCTGCAATTGAGACAGATTTTGTTCCCTGACTTTACCAGAAAATCCAGTGATTCTATCTAATGTTGCGTCGTGAAAAATCACCGGTACGCTGTCGGCTGATAGCTGGATGTCGAATTCGATTGAATTAGCTTTGCGGGCGATCGCCAGTTCAAAAGCTGCTAAAGTGTTCTCAGGGGCGATCGCCGAAAATCCCCGATGTGCAATAATTTCTATATTCACTGTCTCGCCCCCTCTAAAAATTGTGCCACAGTTTGATTAAAAGTTTCCGGTTGAGTCAAAAAACACCAATGATTCCCCGGTACTTTTGTAGCGGTAAGATTTTTCAAGTATTTCTTATACGGCTGCATTTGCCAATCCATGCGATTTACGCCTTTTTCCGGCTGTACGAACAAAGTTGGGATTTCAATATTTTCAGTTAAACCGGCAACTTTCATCACTTCTGCAAATATCTGATTTCTGGCGGGAATCGTAAATTTACTACCCCAACTTCCGTCTAATTTTTGTTCGATTTGGTGTTGGAATATCATTTGCTGCGAGTCACTCCAACCAGCGTATTCTCCCGATTGTTTGGCTGCTGCTTCTGCTTGGGATAAAGTCGCAAACGGGCCCATACATTTGAGACAGTCTAATTTTCGGTAAACAATTGGGAGGGTGAGTTTCATCGCTGCGGGCAGTTTGGTGATGAAGATCGGGTCTACTAAAATCATACTGCAAAAGCGATCGGGATTTTGTCTCGCCCAAATCGGTGCTAGTTTTCCCGTCCAAGAATGCCCCAAAATGTGGCAGGAAGACCAGTTGAGATGTGCCATCAAAGCTTCTAAATCTGCGATCGCACTTGCAAAAGTATAGCCGGTTTCCGGTTTGCTGCTCTCTCCGTGGCCGCGCATATCCGGCGCTACAATATGATAGCGGTTCGCCAAGTAATTGCCGAGGCTAGTCCAGACAACAGCACTATCTGCTAAACCGTGCAGCAGCAGCAAGCGCGGCACTTTTTCTGCTTCTTTTTTGCTCTCTGTTGCTGAGTTCCATTCTAGGTAAGAAAGTTGAATTTCTGGTAAGTGTAAGCTCTTGCGCGCAGGCATAATTAGCGGTAGTTTTTAGGAGTTTTTAGTTAAGAAAAAGGGTTGTTTTGTACAGAGATTGCGTGTTAGATGATTCGGCGGTTGAAACCGCATCTACACAAACAATGTCGGCCTGCGCCGACTAAAAAATAAAGGGGGTGGCTAACCCGGACTTGGTATTATACCAATTCCGGTTGCACTCCTGGTGATGTTATATCAAATCCGGTAGCATTGGAATGATTTAACCACAGAGAACACAGAGAACACAGAGAGGTCAGAGAGAAATGAATAATTCCGATGCTAATGGAATTGATATTAACAGTTAACAGTCAACAGTCAACAGTGAATTTACTATTCCGACGCTATCGGAAACGATATTACTCGTCTCTGGTGCGATCGCCAGCCAAAGCCTACAATTATCGCAGTATCCGCACTTTGCAAATAGTAGAAACCGGGTTTCTAGGAGTTTTGATCGATCGTAGACTTCTGGCAAAAGTTGTTTTTTCGGATGTTGCTTTGAGCAAGGTTTTATACCAAATCCGGGTTTTGGAGATTCTTTACGAACCAGTCGGCGCAGGCCGACTTTGTTTTTGTAGACGCGGTTTCAACCGCCGCTTTACTGCCTTTTTCTACTCTATGGTTGTGGTTGAAATTCTTCAATTTGGACGATCGGCTCTTTAGCAATTTTGCCCAATTTCACTGAATCCAACAAGCTTTCCCAATCAGCCTTGAGGGTTGGATCGTCAGGCTGAGCCCGTCTTGCTGCCGCTAGGGTGCTGATGGCATCTTGCCAAATCCCGTTTTTAGCATAAATAAAGCTTTTCTGGCGCGGATCTGCTTTTTCTAATTGACTGCGGATATCTGCACTGAGTTCAACTCGCCGCACAGTACCCATTTCGAGCAGATCGCCCGATCGGTCTTGAGAGTCGCAAATCACTGTAAAACTCCAACGGTAAGTTTTGCCTGCTTCCAAGGGCGGCACATTTTTATTAGCGGGGATACTAACCTCGATCGTTCCTGATAAGTTGCTAATTGGCAGAGTCTGTTTGTAAATCTCCTTGGCGCTTGGATCTAGCAGGGTAAATTCGGCTAATGTCGCCTTTGTTTGAGGCAAGTAGAACAAGAATGTTGGATAGTCCGAAGCAGTCCGTGCGAGCTTATTTTGAGGGGCTAGGGCTGTGAGATTTATTGGATTTAGCTGGGAGTCGATCGCGCAGCCGCCACCGCGTACAGGTCTTGCCAGTGGAATTGTTATTTCCGCGTCGATATCTTCACTGGGCTGAACGAAGCGCGGCCCTCCCGATTGAGTCAGCGGCTTGCCGGGCTCTTCCCTCGGCATTGGCTGTGCCAGACTTGCAAATTGGCAAGCGTTAAATGCTGCTATCAATAATATGGCACCAAAGGCGATCGAGTTGAAGCGAAAATTACTAATTTTTTTCATAACCGTTGCCGATGTTTTTTTAATGTATATTGTCTCTGTTTACTTTACCGACTTTTCTCCCAACACGCGGTATACATTTACTTTTTGATCCCTGCCTTTTAGAGGTAAAGCTCCCCAAGATTCTACCTCAAATTTTCCTTCAAGATGTACTAAAGTTTCTTCGCCAATCAAGATCCGGCAGGTGTCTTCTTGCCGGTGTTTTTCACAGCTTTCGAGGCGAGAAGCGATATTTACACTGTCGCCGATTACTCCATATTCTAAACGGGTTTTGCCTCCCAAGCTGCCAACCACGATCGGCCCTGTAAAAATTCCGACTCGCATTTTTGCTGATGGTAAACCGCGATCGCTCCAACTTTGATTCAGTGCTGGTAAGCGCGAACTTATAGCTAGAGCGCAAGATACCGCAAGGCGAGCATCTTCGGCAATTTCTGCGGGAGTTGTGCGGGGAATTGGTACGCCAAATACTGCCAGCATTCCATCTCCGGTAAATTTATTAATTACGCCTTGATGTTTTTGCACTTCCTCGGCCATTGCTGATAAATATTCGTTCAACCAAGGCATTACTATTTCTGGGGGTAGTTTTTCAGAAATTGTGCTAAAACCCTGCAAGTCAGTCAGCAGCATTGTAGCAGTTACTCTTTGCCCTGGCAATAGCCCGGACTGGAGGAGATGGACGCGCTCTTTCCACAAAGCCTTGGCGATCGCCGGTGAAGTTTGCTGTCCTAAAAGTTTCATGACAATTTCTTGCTGCTGTCGTGACTGGTGGTACTTGTACGTGATGACAACTGCTGGGACGATCGCCAATGCTAGAGTCGGCCCTATCACGGGTATCCACCCCTGTTGAGTGAATAGAAAAAATGTGAACCCCCACAATATGCCGCCAAGGGCGATCGCGCTAACGGTGAAACTGAGTGTATTTTCTAACCGCCAAGCCAAACAGCCGCCAACTGCTCCCCAAACAGCAATCCAAAGCATTTCTTGCCATTCATCCCAAAACCAAAATAGCCCTTTACCGTCTAAAACTGCGCTGATAATTTGGCTAGTTGCGCTGGCGTGAATCAATACTCCAGGCATCAGGCGGTTTCCGCTGACAGTAGCGCTGTAAGGAGTAGAAAAGATATCTCTTACAGTTGGGGCACTCACCCCGATCAAGACTATTTTATCTTTCACCAATTTGGGGTCAAGTTTTCCCGACAAAACTTGAGTTAGTGTCGCGGTATTTGCGACATTCTCAGGCGATCGGTAATTGAGCACGATTTGATAGCCTTGACTATTAATTGTCTGATACCCTCCTGAATCCGGCTTCAGTCGCGGAAACACTGTTTTTCCGATTTTTATTTCGTTATTTGCTGTAATTATTGTTTCTATCTTTTTGGTATCGAAATAGTTATATGCCAACCGCATAGCCCAGGAATTAAGCGTCGAGTTTTCATGAAAAGTAAAAATAAAATTGCGGCGAACTATGCCGTCTGGATCGAGAATTAAATCGCTAAATCCTATCTGTTTTTTGGGTATGTTGGGAGGCGGCCCAGCTCGCTCGCGCTCCGAGTTGCCGAGGGAGGTAATGGCGATAATTTTGGGGTTTTTGAATTGAGCGGCCAATTCTGCATTTCCCGGTTCGTAGGGGATATCGCGAATGATATCCACACCAATAACTGCGGGTTCCAGACGGGATAATTCGGCGAGCGTTTTTGCTAAAACGCGATCGGAAATCGGCCATTTCTTAAAAGCACGAATATCCTCTTCTGTGATTTTTACTACGAGCAATCTAGGGTCAGCACCCGGATCGGGGCGCAACTGCACCATCAGGTCAAACGCTTTTAATTCCAATGGCTGCAACCAACCTAAATGCCGCACTCCGAATACGGTTCCCGTCACTACAATCCAGGTAATCGCCAGAGGTTGCAAGTCAGCGAAGGAGAAAGAATTAGTTAAGTTCTTCCAACTCCAACGTTTCTCTCCCAATTGATGATGAAATTTCTTAAAGAATTTGGGCATCATAATTCTTTTTTTCAACCCTATTTGACAAAGTGCGATCGGAGGCGGTCATAATTAAAAGAATAATGCGATCGCCCTGAAGTTCCTTACGGTTTACTTAAGACGATCCCCCCTAACCCCCCTTAAAAAAGGGGAGTAGGGGGTGGGACCAGAATCGGATCAAAGTCCCCCTTCTTAAGGGGGATTTAGGGGGATCTCCGGGGCATAAATATGTTAAGTGAACCGTATTGGGCCATAAGTTCCTTACAGCAAGGAAATTAGCTTTTCAGGTTTAACGTTTATTTATGCACGTCTGCTTGCATCTTAACTTGTCAATAATGCCGATTATTGATGCCCCATTTTTAATTTTCCTGTGCTGTTTTGGCGATCGCATTTAACTGCAATCCCTGGGGATAAATGTTTTCTTCTTTGCTGCGCTTGATGTCGGCTTCGGAAATCTGGGGTTTGAGGTATTTCGCCAAAACTTTCACGATGTCGCCCCGATCGATCGTCCCTACGACTGAACCAATGGGCGAGAGGACGATGATTCGGGGGAGTTGACGGGCTTCCATGCTGTTAATGACTTCGGCGATGGATGCTTTTTGTGAGACTGTGGGGGTTTTTCCTAGGGGTTGCAAAATGTTGTGCAAAGTCTGAATTTGCCACTGACTGCGTTCTGTCAAGCGGATATCGTCGATCGACACTAAGCCCAAATCCCGCCCGTTGGTCGCAGCAATGTAAAATGGAAACGGATTGACTTCTAACAAATAGCGATCGGCAAATTCTCGCAAACTCAAATCTGCATCTACAACTCGAAATTCGCGGCTCATCGCATCGCCGGCTTTAGTTGTGAGCAAAGCTTCTTGCAGAGCAGCAAATTCTCTGTAGGCTGTGGCATTCCGAATCGCAAACCAGCCAATTAGCGCAATCCACAAGCCGCCGTACTGGCGCGCTAACAAACATACACTTAGACCAAAAACAACCGCCAACCAACCCAAAACTTGTCCTGTTTTTGCCGCCCAGCGAATGCCGGCAAATCGAGAGCCGGTAATTTTCCAAATTGCTGATTTTAAGACTTGTCCTCCGTCCAAAGGCAAGCCGGGAATTAAGTTAAACAATCCCAAAACTAAATTTATTTCTGCTACCCTTTCTGTTACAATAGCAATCAAACTTGTTTGAGGGAGAACTTGAGAACCCAAACCGAGGATTAAAAACAGCGCGAAACTGACGAGAGGGCCGGCGATGGCTACTTGAAATGCTTGACCGGGAGTTTTTGATTCCGAGTCGATCGATGCAACACCGCCAAATAAGAATAGAGTAATAGAATTAACTTTAATGCCTTGCGATAGGGCAGCCAAGCTGTGTCCGAGTTCGTGCAGCAGCACCGAAGCAAACAGCAGCAGAGCTACGGCCAACCCTGCACTCCAGGAGAGCGCAGGCCCCCACAAGCGGTAACTGCTGGCATATTCGCGGGTTGCGAGGGCTAAAATTATAAACCACGAATAATCTATCAGTAGGGGGATGCCAAATAAAGAGCCGATTCGCCAAGCTGTCTGCATGAAATTTTCTTGGGAAAGGAGAGCAAGAAAGAGTTTCTATTATATCTGTTCTCCCCCTTGCCTTTCCGGTTGCCCAGATTTCTAAAGCACCCCGGCGTTACCCAAGCCCAAGATGACTCCAGCCCCCAGCAAGTGGCCGAAGCTGGTTGTTGCCAGCAATTCCGGGATGCCGAAGCCTTTGAACATTCCGGGGACTGCAACGGGTAAAGCAGGGCCTTTGCCTCGGTTTTGCTTGTTGATGCCGTAGTAGCCGATCGCGATCGCCAGCAAATTGCATAAAATCATTGTCAGTCCTACCATTGGCGACCACTCCGGCGTTGAGGGAGTGGTAGACTGTATGGCTAACAGTAAAGATGAGTTAATCATGTTGTTATTTCCTGATTTCACAGATAATATCGAGCGCTACAAAATTATAAAAAGCATTCTGCATTAAACTAAGATTTGTTTTATTAATTAACAATTTGTTTATATTTTGATACAAATTCATCGCGGAGGAAAAAAAGTGCGGGTTAAAATTTGCGGAATCACGAAACTCGATCAGGGAATGGCGATCGCCCGTTTGGGAGCTGATGCTTTGGGGTTTATCTGCGTGCCCGCTTCCCCGCGCTATGTCAGCCCCCAAACTATTCGCCCGATCGCGATCGAGTTGCCGGAAAATGTCGATCGCATCGGCGTTTTTGCTAACACCACAATAGAAAACATCTGTCAAGTAGCGATCGAGTCAAATTTAAACGGGGTGCAGTTGCACGGAGATGAAACAGCAGAATATTGCGCGAGACTGCGGGAGTTTTTGCCGGGAATTGAAATTATCAAAGCCCTGAGAGTTAAGACTCCAGAAACTTTAGCGACGGCTGCTATTTATGCCCTTCACGTCGATACTTTACTGCTGGATGCTTACCATCCCGCTCAACTCGGCGGTACTGGCAAAACTATAGACTGGGTGATGTTGGCAGAGTTTAAACCGCCTTGTCCTTGGCTGCTCGCCGGCGGTTTAACACCGGAGAATGTTTTAAATGCAATTGATAGCGCCAAGGGCAGTAATTTCAGCGGTGTTGACCTTTCGAGCGGTGTAGAAATAGCGCCGGGAAATAAAGATTTGACCAAAGTTGCTCAGTTGTTTGCTAACTTAACTCAAATTGCTAATCATTAGACTTCTTGCAAAAATAGTTAGGACGGGCTAGAAGCCCATCCCACAAGAAAAAAGATTTTTGGGGGATGGGCTTCTAGCCCGTCCTGAAATTTGATTAAAAGGACTTTTGCCAAAGGTATATTGATAATTAGTAATTGAGAAAAAGCTAATTTTAAAAATACATTTTG
>NZ_JBARVX010000534.1:0-12588 GCF_049646505.1 Microcoleus sp. | reverse complement strand
TTTTTATTTCTGCTTTGGCAGTTTGAGTGAGATCCGATAAATCTTGAGTTAGTTTAACTGCACCTTGAGCTGTGTTGGCTGTATCCCGTGCAATTGATTTAATACTGTCGAATAGGGCGGGGTCGGTGTATAAATTAGCTAGGCGGACTGTGGAGCGAATTAGTTCGTCGAGACTGACTCCAACTTGACCTTTTAATCGGGAATTCTTGCAGATTATTTCAGGGGGACAGTCGGCACTAATGGGATTGGCGGTAAGTAACGAGTCTGGCAAAATTGAGTTGGGGGTAATGTCGATCGACGATTCGCCAATTAAACCCGATTTATTCGCTTCTATTACGACATCGCGGGGAATGACTAAAGTGCCGGGGGCAATTTCCAGCGTCACGTCTACGCCGTTGGAACCCGGTTTGAGGGCGGTAATTTTACCGACTGCAACCCCGCGATACCTGACGGGCGTGCCTATTTGCATTCCTTGGGCGCTGGCAAATTCTACGGCGAATTTGTAGGTGCGGTTGCCTAGCTGCACGCCCCGCAGCCAGAGGACTAAGCCTCCAAATAAGCCGATTCCTACTAAAATTAAGAATCCGACAGAACCTTCTCTCATCGTTCGCGATCGCATATTGCCTCCTGAGTCAGTAGTCAGTAGTCATTAGTCATTGGTCATTAGTCATTAGTCATTAGTCATTAGTTATTGGTTATTGGTTATTGGTTATTGGTTATTGGTTATTAGTCGTGATTTTTAGTCGTGATTTTTAGGGCATGGCCCAATAGATTGTAGGTAGGAGTTTAATTGAGGGGCTAAGTCGTTAATGAGGGCTGTAAGCTCATTTATCTGTTGAACAGTTAAAAGGTTTCGAGTGTAAGCTCGTCTCAACCAGTGCTGAGTTTCGTTCAGAGAGGCTCTGGCTATTTTTACAAAGCGTCGATTGTCTTGATAGCTGCCTCGTCCTAGTCCTTCTGCTATGTTAGCACCGACGCTATCTGCTGAACGGACAATTTGTTTGCCGATCGTATCTTTGGCAAAAATATCCCAACAGTTAACTATTTTCCAGATTTCATCTGCCAATCGTTCTGATAATCTATAAACCCGCAATTCCTGAAAACTTTTGCTTGTCATATTACCCTCGTTCTTAATAATCGATGACTCACAACTAATGACTGCTGACTAATGACCAATGACCAATGACTGCTGACTAATGACTGCTGACTAATGACCAATGACTGCTGACCAATGACTGCTGACCAATGACCAATGACTAATGACTGCTGACTAATGACTAATGACCAATGACCAATGACTAATGACCAATGACTAATGACCAATGACTAATGACCAATGACTAATGACTAATGACTAATGACTAATGACTATCCAATAACTTGAATCGGCCCAGTAACGCTGCCGCTAAAAAATTGTTTAATTAATAAATTATCTGTGGTTGCAATGTCGCTGACGGTTCCCTCCCACTGCACTTTGCCTTGATAGAGAAATACGATGCGATCGGCTGTGCGGCGGATGGTACTGTCTTGGTGGGTGACGATCGCATAAGTGCTGCAAACTCCTTGAGCTTTCTGCAAGTCGCGGATTAAATCTTCAATTACCGTACTGGCGATCGGATCTAAGCCCGCCGTCGGTTCGTCGTACAGCAAAACCTCTGGATTGTCCCTGTCATTATCGGGATTCGCCATGATGGCGCGGGCAAAACTTACCCGCTTCCGCATTCCCCCAGACAACTGCGCTGGATAGCGTTCGCCAATTCCCGGTAAACCCACCATATCCAACTTCTGCTCGACCAATTGCCGAATCCGGGGGCGCGGCAGCTTAGAATGCTGGTACAGTAAAAAACCGACATTCTCTTCCACCGTCAGCGAATCAAATAAAGCCGCTTGCTGAAACACCATCCCAATCCCGATCGGATCTGCCACGTCGTCTACCCATCCCACCCTGCGCTGTCCCTGAACGACAACCTCTCCGGCATCGGGGGCCAACAAACCCGCAATTATCCGCAAAATCGTCGATTTCCCCGTCCCGGAAGGGCCAATAATTGCCAGGGCTTCTCCCCGATAAATGCTCAGATCGACTCGATCGAGGATCTGGTTCTTGCCGAAGGACTTACTTACGCCTTTGAGTTCGATTAGCGGCTCAGCCATAAGATGTTATCAATAAGTTGTCAATCCTCAGTCATCAGTCTAGCTAATGACTGAGGAGTCATGACTAATAATTAATGACTTAAATAGACTGCCAGAATCAAAACTCTCTTGTATTGTAAATTTGTCAGATTGAGCTGTTCCAATACCCTTAAGACTAATTAACCATGTCAATTAGTTCATTTCCTAAAGCCCTTCGCGTCTTGGCTAAAGCCAAGCAGGTTATTGCCCATTCCAAAAATCCTTACCCCCCTTCTTTGCGGAACGGGCGAGTTCACCAGTGGTTTAAGTGGTTGGCCCCCGGACTGTTGGTGAAACGGTGGCTGCTGATCAGTGCTAGCGGTGTGGTGCTTGCCACCTTGGGTTTAGCGATTTGGACTGGGATGACTCCGATTTTTTTCTTGTTGCAATTGTTGAAAAATTTTTTGACGTGGATTGCAGAAGTTATTCCCAATTACGTGTCGGGGCCGATCGTGATTGCTGGCGGGATTTTGTTAATTCTGTGGGGGCAAACTCGCAGTTTGAACTCGATTACTCAAGTTTTGATGCCGGAAGGGAATGAGGAGTTGGTCGATCGACTCCTCAACCACCGCCGCTTGCACCGCGGCCCAAAAATTGTGGCAATTGGAGGGGGTACCGGGCTTTCTAATTTGCTCAGGGGATTGAAGGAATACAGCGCCAAAATCACTGCTATTGTCACGGTGGCGGATGATGGGGGGTCTTCCGGGCGGCTGCGGCGGGAAATTGGGGTGCTGCCGCCGGGAGATATTCGCAATTGTTTGGCGGCCTTGGCAGATGAGGAAAAGTTATTGACTGAGTTATTTCAATATCGTTTTCAGGCCGGTGACGGTTTGGTGGGTCACAGTTTTGGGAATTTGTTTTTGACGGCGATGAGCGATATTGCTGGAGATTTGGAACAGGCGATCGCCGCGAGTTCTAAAGTTTTAGCGGTGAGAGGGGAAGTGCTGCCGGCTACTCTGAGCGACGTTTCTTTGTGGGCAGAACTGGCTGACGGCAGGATAATTGAGGGGGAGTCCAGCATTACCCAAGCTAACGGAAAAATCGTCAAAATAGGCTGCATTCCTGCTAATCCTCCCGCTTTGCCCAAGGTGGCGATCGCGCTGAGGGAAGCGGATTTTATAATTATTGGGCCGGGGAGTCTTTATACGAGCGTGATTCCGAATTTGTTGGTGCCGGAAATTGCCGAGGCGATCGCCCGCAGCGAAGTTCCGCGAATTTATGTGTGCAATATTATGACTCAGCCGGGAGAAACTGACGGATACAGTGTTGCAGATCACATTCGGGCGATCGATCGGGCTTGCGGCCGGCCCCTGTTCGATGCTGTAGTAGTTCAAGGAAAAGTCCCCTCTGCAAAATCTTTAATCCGCTATTCTCAGGAGAATTCCTATCCTGTAGTGCTCGATAGAGAAGCCGTAACGCAATTGGGCCGGCGAATAGTCATCGCAAATGTCATGGATGAAGATAAAAATACGGGTTTAATTCGCCACAATTCTCAAAGGTTGGCGGGAATGTTGCTGCGTTGGTACGGCCGCGCCCAGAACATTTAAGCTGTTAGTTGTTAGTTGTTAACTGTTAGCTGTTAGCTGTTAGCTGTTGACTGTTGACTGTTGACTGTTAACTGTTAGCTGTTAGCTGTTGACTGTTCACTGTTAACTGTTAGCTGTTGACTGTTGACTGTTAGCTGTTGACTGTTAGCTGTTGACTGTTAACTGTTAGCTGTTGACTGTTGACTGTTAGCTGTTAGCTGTTGACTGTTGACTGTTAGCTGTTGACTAACAACTAACAACTAATAACTGAGGGCGGGCACGGGGGCACCGCCCCTACTAACAAATAACAACTAACAACTAAGAGGGCGGGCACGGGGGCACCGCCCCTACCAACTAACAACTAACAACTAACAACTAACAACTAACAACTAAGAGGGCGGGCACGCACCATCCACCGCCCCTACCAACTAACAACTAACAACTAATATGATACTTTCTCTTCCTGATTTTGAGGCTACGCGCAAGTTTGGTGTGGCGTTAGGTCGATCGCTCCCCGCCGGCACTGTAATCTTATTGCAAGGAGATTTAGGAGCAGGCAAAACCACCTTAGTGCAAGGTATCGCTGAAGGTTTGGGAATTTCCGAATCTGTGGAAAGTCCTACTTTCACCCTGATTAACGAGTATTTTGCAGGGCGAGTTCCGCTGTATCATCTAGACTTGTATCGACTGGAACCCGAAGAAGCAGAGGCTTTGCACTTAGAAAGTTATTGGGACGGATTAGAAATGGATTTGGGAATTGTGGCGATCGAGTGGCCCCAAAAATTGCCCTACAAACCCGATAATTATTTGCAAATTTATCTGAATTATCTCGATAACGGGCGGCAAATTGAAGTGATGGGGAATGGCGATTTATTGGATTGGCAATGGGAAAATTGAAAAAGGGCGATTCCCTACGGGATAGCTACGCTTCACGGACTTACTGCGGCGGGCGGTTGACTCGAATCAATTTACCTCTCAAAGTTTCTTCACCAGCAATAGCATCGTTGATGCGTGTTGCCAACATTTCTACATTCCGATTTTTGGTACAAACAATAATACCAGAGTGGTCTGGCTGTCGGTTGTGCAGTCCGATAAAATCAAACCGATTTAATGTCAAAACAGCTCTATCTTTGCTTATAGCAAATGCTAGCACCTCTGGATCGGGAATCCCAAGTCCTGCTTTTCCTGCTTCCTGAACAGTCAGGACATTGTGACCAAAAGCGCGCAACAATTGGACGACTGGCAAAGGAAATTGTTCGTCTGCATACAAATTCAGCATGACTCAGGCTTCCTCATTCTTGCAGATTGCTTCTTCGATTTCCTCCAGATGTGCATCAGCATAAGTCCAAACATTCACTAGATCGGCAGCGCTGAGATGGGGATAAAATTGTAGAAGTTCAGAATCGCTTGAACCTTCACGGCGAAAACTTTCAAGCAGCCAAACTGGGATGCGAGTTTTGGCGATACAAGCATCGCCACCGCACACATCGGGAGTTTTCGTAATTCCCGGCCAGCTATTGTTTAAACTTTGGGTTAAAAGTCGTAGGACTTCGGCTTTTTCGCTGGGAGTTAAGGCCAGTAGTTGTGTTTCTAGTTCTTTGAGGAGCATAGGTAATATCGCCTTGAAAATAAGGGAATATATTCTGATTATTTTAGCACAATTTTTATTTTCACTGAAGTAGTCAAGTAGGATGCGTCAGTTAGGCAGAATTTCGCAAAAAATTCACAATCTCATTCTGACGCACCAACGAATAAATAAATGGTGCGTCAGAATGAGATTTTCAGTGATAATTGACAATTCCCTTTTCTGACGCAGCCTACCCCTGACTGGGTTTGTTACAAAACTCCTATGCAGGTTTACTCGCCATCAAATCTCAAGGCTTCTCCCCTGACATTTGTATCTAATTTGCCGTTCTCAAAAACAACTTTTCCTCCCACAACAGTCACCACGGGCCATCCCGTCAAATTCCAACCTTCAAAGGAACTCCAGCCGCACTTGCTCGCCATTTCTGCTCCGACAACTGGGCGGTACTTGTCCAAATCTACTAATACCAAATCCGCGTCAAAACCGGGAGCAATTTTACCTTTGTTCGGAATTTTATAAGCCTTAGCAACTGCCGCCGACATCCAGTTAGAAACTTGAGCAACCGTACATTTTCCCTCGACTGCTTGCGTCAGCATCAAAGGCAAAGAAGTTTCTACTCCGGGCATTCCCGATGGCGTATTCGGATACTCTTGAGCTTTTTCTGCTAACGTGTGTGGCGCGTGATCTGTGGCGATAAAATCAATTACGCCGTCGAGTAAAGCTTGCCAAAGTATTTGGTTGTCTTTGGGTTCGCGCAAGGGCGGATTCATCTGCGCTAAACTGCCGATTTTCTGATATGCACCGGTATTTAATAGCAAATGCTGCGGCGTTACTTCCGCTGTTACCCAACTCGGTTTTTCCTGGCGCAAAAACTCGGCTTCATCGCCTGTTGAAAGGTGCAGGATGTGCAATCGGCGCTGATATTTTTTAGAAAGTTTTACGGCTAGTTGAGTGGCTAACAAGGCTGCTTGGTTGTCTTGAATTTGCGAGTGTACGGCGATATCGGAAATGCCGGCAAATTCCTGACGGCGCTGATTGATTCTAGCTTGGTCTTCTGCGTGTACTGCAATTAGCCGATCGCCCTTAGCAAAAATCTGCTCTAAAGTTGCTTCTCCATCCACCAACAACTGCCCGTGCATCGAACCCATAAATATCTTAATTCCCGGAGTCGGATTTGCATCCAACAAATCCGGCAAATTCTCCGGCGTTGCACCAATAAAAAAGCCGTAATTTACCAAACACTTCTCGGCAGCGCGCCTTAATTTATCATCTAAGGCGGCTTGGGTGGTAGTTAAAGGTCGCGTATTGGGCATTTCCAAAAACGATGTCACGCCGCCTTTAGCGCAGGCACAACTAGCGGTAAACAAGTCTTCCTTGTGTTCCAAACCCGGTTCGCGGAAGTGTACCTGCGGGTCAATTACTCCGGGTAACAGAGTTAAGCCGATCGCATCTATTTCGCGATCGCCCTCGGCAATGGACGGAGCAACCCGAACAATTTTGCCATCGCTGATTAGCACGTCTCCTACCATAAACTCGCCGTCGGGTAACAGAACGCGAGCGCGGCGGATCGACAAACTTGATGTGGTCGGCATAAGCTATAATTTAGATCGGTAATGTGTGTGGCAACCTAGACAAATATTATCCTCAAAAGAGTTTTGAAAATAGTAAGAATTATAACTGGTTTTCAGAAAGTTTGTAATTTGTAAGTTGCGCCGGGCCGTACACCTAACTCAACCAAATAGTAGAAAAACTCCCCCGGCCGGCGCTGATTTTGCAGATTTCCTCAAAAAACTCGGAATTAAGTTTATAATTTGTATTCAGCCCAGTGACTTAAATACTTATGACTCGTCTAGACAAGTCAGCCGACGAAAAACCCCCGCAAAATACCGAAAATCCTTGGATTGAAGGAATTAAGACGATCGGCTTAGCAGCATTCTTGGCCTTTGGTATCCGCACCTTAGTGGCCGAAGCTCGCTACATTCCCACCGGCTCGATGCTCCCAACCCTACAAATTAACGATCGGTTAATTATAGACAAGGTGAGCTATCGATTCCAAGACCCCCAGCGAGGAGATATTATCGTATTTATGCCTCCCGATCCGGCGAGTTTGTGCACTGGACAGCCGCCGCCGATTAAAGATGCGTACATCAAACGAGTGATCGGACTTCCGGGCGACACCGTGGAAGTCAAAGACGGAAAAGTTTTTATCAACAAGCAGCAGCTACAGGAAAAATATATTGAAGAAATTCCTCAGTATCCCTACGGGCCTGTAGTTGTCTCTAAAAATTCTTACTTGGTGCTCGGCGACAACCGCAATGCAAGCTGTGATAGCCATTATTGGGGATTTGTGCCGAGGCAAAATATCATCGGTAGGGCGATCGTCCGTTTTTGGCCTCTCAACCGCACAGGCTCGATCGATCCGACGCCGCTTTATCCCGCAAAAAATTAGCGGCAACTTTAAAATGATTTGGTGAAACCCGGTTTCTTCCTAAATTTCTATATCGACATCGCAAAATTCCTAGAAACCGGGTTTCTAGCCCCCATACAGGAACTCTGAAACCGACTTATATCAATTCCGGTTGTATCGGAATGATTTAACCGCAGAGAACGCAGAGGACGCAGAGAGAGAAGAAAGATGTATGATTCCGATGCTGACGGAATTGATATTACCTCTCAACTGTCAACTGTCAACTGTCAACTGAATGAAGTTTCGCGATCGATCGCCTTCACAACTTTGTTATACATCTGGTCTGCTTCTTGCGGCGAATTGCCGATACTCGTCAATCCCAATTTGCCAAACTCCGACAAACAACCCATTAAATGAAACACGCTCCCCGTCTCAGTACCGCTATCAAAATGCAGTTGATTGTCAGCAATAATATCCATCAAATCGTTCGGTAACAATCCCCGATACCGCTGTTTTTTCAAATTGTCCGAAGCGACATAATATTTCGGACGGCCCTGCTGGCTGTAAAACAATCCCGTAGTGCGATCGTAACGACCGTTTGTTAACAGCTTCAAAGCCATAAACGGATGAGTTGTCCCTCCTTTCCGCAAATTAATTTCTATTGCTTGAATATCCCATGTGCCGTCATCTTGTCGCACGGCAACAGCATCTACTCCAAATCGCTCTAAAGCACCTTTATCAGCTAAGTTTTTCCCCACTTTCCATCCCAATTCTTGCAACTCCAGCCGATAGGATTCATCAGCCGGAAATTCGCAACCCAAGAAAATTTGATTGTCCGGGCCTCCTAAAATCTGGTCGTGGGTTGAGAGAATCTCTACTTCGCCGCTGGGGACGATTCGACCTTGAACGCTGGGCGATCGCTTTTCTTCTCCCTCAATAAATGCTTCGGCAATTGCCCCTAATTCGGGAATGCGGCTGCTGAAATTTTCCCAGGTTTCGCCTGTAGATTGAAAGCGCAAATTATGGAAGCTATCGCCAATTGCTTTAACTCTTTCTGGCGGCGCTTTACTGGCGATCGGTTTGAGGTCTAAAATTGCATTTCCTTCCCCCGAAAAACCTTGATTTAACTTAATTACCATCCGCTGCAAATGCGGCTGCCTTTCCCACAAATCGGCCGCAGCTTCCGCTAAATCTTCCGCACTCCAAACCAACTCGGAACCGTCAGGATAGGGTACGCCGCATTCTTGAAAAATTTGCCTGCTGCCGCTTTTTGTTCCCCAGCAATCCAAATCAGGATCGCTCGCCCACAAAGGAATTCCCAATTTAACAGATAACTCGCGTTCTAAAGGGGTCGAGTTGTAACAAACCATATAAGATTTTGTCGGCCGCACTGCTTGACGGATGCGCTCCATCAACCGGGGGCGCTCTAAAATTTTCTGAGTCAGGGATTTGGCTGAAGCATCGTAAGCACAGAACAGTAAAAGGCGATCGCGCGCGTGAGAAAATGGAATACCAGGGAGCAATTGCAGGTAATAATCCACAATCATTGGGTGCAGCGGTTGCGAGGTAATGTAAATTAAGCGCGTGCGGGGATTTCGCAGGCGAATTAATGAAAATAAATGCCGCTCTTCATAGTGGTAAGCACCCTCAACTTTCTGCATTTCTTGCTGGTCTAAGCTGAGAGACGGAATGATGATAATGTCACAATCATCGCTGTCAAATTCTTCGCTAGCCCGCCATTTTTCGCGTAATTCTGTCTGGAGATTGCGAAATTCAACCGATTCCGAAGATGAATTATTTAACTCTTGCATGGCGTTTAATCCTAATGATTCAAATAATGCTTGCTGATGGTGTAGGGTGCGTCATCCCAAATACCTGAGACAACTCAAACATTTTTTTTGACGCACCGGATGGATTATTGAGGACACAAATGCACAATGGTGACTTATATTATATTCCGTCAATTATTTGTAATAAAAATTGTTTCTAGTGAGGAATGCAAGTTTTTTGACGAATGCGGACTTGCATTCCGAACGAGCGAACCAATTTTATTATATAGTTCGATCTGACACGATCTTAAGGTGCGTTTGTTCCAATATTTGAGGCAAATCAAACATATTTTTGCTGACACACCCTAGGGATAACTAAGAAGCTCGCCGCACTCGAAAAAGTCTGGCATATTCCAATATAGGTTCTAACCGCCGTTGATTTTGCTTGAGTGCCGAGATCAATTTTTCCGAAGGGCGGAATACGAGAGGAGCCGAATATTTTTTCAGCATTTCCATATCTGGCGACTGGCTCAGCAGCATCAGCCGTACATCTTTGTCAAGCAAATAACTCAGAGAAAGCAAATCTCCCATGTTAGTAAAATCGTTCCCGCGATCGCTAATTACAATTGTATCTTTAATCGACCTATTAGCTATCGCCTCTTTGTTAATATTTCTGGCAACTTCAGCATTAAAATAGCTCAAGTCTTTGCTCCACCAAGTATCAGAAACAGCGCTGAGCGTACAGGATGCGATACTTGCGGTAAATACCCCAGCTAAAATGACTTGCCAAAACCGCTGCTGAGTTTTCAGATTACTGGCGAACAAGCAAGCCACTGCTAGCTGCACAGCCGGGAAGCAGGAAATCAGATAGCGGCTGACGGCGGAACGCTTGCCGCCTAAAATTAGATCCGGTAAAGCTAGTATCAAAAAAGGTACAAAAATTGATGTCAAAACAAACAGCAAAGTTGAACTTTTAGTTTGGCGGCATACTTGGTAAATGCCTGTCGCAATTAACAGCAAAAATGGCAATCTCAGCAGATAAGTCCAGATATTTTCAAAACCGAAGTCGAAGTCAAAAAATAAGGCTGTAAAGCTGAGCGTCCACAATTTTGCTAGATACAGCCAGCCGGGAGATACTCGCGTCCAATCTGTCGTCGATGAGGCTCGTTGGAGATTGGTCGCCAGTACGTAAATCCACGGTATATACAAGATTAAAGCTGCTGTTACTGCTAAGAAAAATTGAGAATTAGTGAGGTGACTTCGCAATTTCTTTTTTTTAACAAACAGCCAGCAAGAAATTATAAAAACTCCGTGTCCGATGAGTGTTAAACTGAAGAAAGGGTGAGTGTAGAAGCCGATCGCGATCGCCAGCGAGTAATACGCCCAACTTTGCCAATTCCGCAACCGCACTGCTCTCAGCAGCAGCCAACTGCTGCCAATAACTGTGGCAGTTAGCAAACTGTACTGCCTTGCTGTCTGAGCAAACAAGATGTCAAAGGGAGATAAAGCCAAAAGTGCTGTTGCTACTAGCGCGGCCAAATTGGAGGCGAAAAGTTCTTGAGCTAAAGCGTACATCAAAGGCAGCGACAGCAAACTCAATATTGCTGCCAAACTGCGGGATGCTGCTAGAGAACTGCCAAATTGCTGCATCCACCAACGAGCCATGAGAAAGTACAAAGGCGGATGCTGCGGATCTTCTAGTGCTAAAGAACGAATTGTGTCTGCTGCTGTACTTCCCGGTTTAATCCGCTGATATTTCTGCAATTCTGGTGCGGGAATAATTCGGTTTTGGAATAGTTCGTTGTCGATTTCTTGCCTGGTGAAACCAGCGGCGCGGATTGATGTGTAAACTTCGTCGTGCCAGTAAAGTTTGCGATCGAGCTCGAAGAACCGAAATCCGATTCCTAGTAAAATGCCGATCGCCAATAAGCCGATCGGCCACCGGGAATTTTGAGAATTAACAGATGTGTCTGGATGTGTTGTAGGTGCCATGCTTGTCCTAATTGTGGCGATCGGAATTTGGAACTGCAGACAATGACCACTTACGCACAGGCTGTACCTGTAGGGTGTGCAGTGCGAACCCGATCGCCGATCGGGGTGGAGCAGACTTTTTTTGCGCCGCGAGTCCTAACAATCTTAAACCTCACTCCCAGACCGATCGATACCCCAACAGACAATCATTCTACCGGATGCCGGATGCGGAATAGCTTTTTAACGGAACTTGCGCCTTGCGGGGCAGTTCGTCCAAGAGCGATGGTATGCGAGCTAGAGGTTTCCCCGCTGCGATCGGCTCGCCCAGCCATGTATAGAACCCATTTGATATCTATTCTGCGTAAATCTCAGAAACCGGGTTTCTCTCTATATTTCTCGTCACCCAACCCAAAACTCCAAGAATACCCGGTTTCTCGCCCCTTGCGTAAATCTCAGAAACCAGTTTCTCTCTATATTTCTCGTCACCCAACCCAAAAACTCAAAGATGTCAAATGGGTTCTATAACTTTCAACATGATTGTATCGGTGCGATCGCCGATCGATTTCTTGCCAGATAGGAGGTTGAAAAATGCGCCGGTGCCGCCCGCTGGAGAGAATTGTCCGAGGGAATGTCTGCATCTGGCGATCGAATCGATAATTTGACTAGCATTCTTGCATAAATCTTGGATCGCGATCGGGAAACCGCAGATGGATCGATCCTCGACGCAGATTAACAAAGATGCCTTTTAAGAAAGTTAGCCGGCACAATCCTCATGCGATCGAGAATACTCGATATTCTCAGAATGGTCATAAAAAACTCCTGCCAAGCGATCGGCAGGAGCTTTTTAAACATCAAGGGTAAAGCCTAAACTAATTTATCTTACCCTTTTCAAATGTTGCAGCTTTTGATATTTCGCTCTGATTACAAAGCGTTACCGCGAGGCAGAACTTCTTCAGGGAAGATGAAGTTTTCGTGAGGTTGGTCTGTTGGAGCCATCCAAGCACGAATGCCTTCGTTAATCAGAATGTTCTTAGTGTAGAACGTTTCAAACTCAGGATCTTCAGCCGCGCGCAATTCTTGGGAAACGAAGTCGTAGGCGCGCAGGTTTAAAGCTAAACCGACGATGCCAATGGAACTCATCCACAAGCCCGTGACGGGTAC
>NZ_JBARVX010000533.1:0-7749 GCF_049646505.1 Microcoleus sp. | reverse complement strand
GCCACGATTGGCGTGCCGATCGGTCCTGCAATATCAATTCCCCTGTGCATCCGTCCCCAACGCCAGCCGTAGCCAGAAGTGAGAACGCCCTTAGCCGGCCAAATAAAGCCGTTGGCAGACCGTTGTTTGCTGCCGTTAGGCAGATAAGTATCAGGGCTCGAAAGCGGAGGCAGTTCCGGAGAAACCATGCGTCCCAAAGACGGGTTGCTCAGGGGGTCGTAACCTTGGGAGCCAAAAGGAGCAGTTGCCACTACCGGCGGTTGCTGAGTAGAGTTCGGCGTGAGGTCGATCGGTTGCAGTTCCGCGGCGCGAGCTGGATCAAAACGCTCTTGCTGCTGCTTCTGAACCTGCTCAGACCAAGCTCTAGAAGGCGGTCTGCTGATTTCGTTCTGCACCGCCCCAGCGTACTCGGGGGTGTAGAGGTCGGGATTGACGCTTGGGAGTTCCTGAGACGGGTTGCTCGATGCGAAAGTCGTCTCCTGTTCGGTGGGAGTCAGCGCCACTGCATTTATCCCGATCGAATTGCGTTCGGCGCGGTATTCCTCTCGCAGCCTGACAACTTCTGCCCTCAAGCGTTCGGCATAAGGGTTGAGAGCCGGCCCGGCCCGAAGAGCCTCCGAATTCGACTCAGGTAAAGCGTTAGCGGGATCGACATTTAAACCCTGGGCGCTATCCGGCAGAAAGCTGACCGGCTGGGGGTATTCTCCCGTAGCGATGGCGGTAGCAGTTGCACTTGCCGGCTGAGGCAGGGCACTGGTGTCAACTGCACCTGTAAATGTTGGTTCGCCTTGAAGCTCCAGTTTACCGGGGTCGCTAATAGTTTGAGAAACTTGAGTTAGCGAAATGCTGTTGATTTTGGGAACCATCGGCGCTGAAATATTGTTCAGGCCTTCCAAGTTACCTAGGGGAGAGACAACAGGCGCTGTAGGAGCGGATGCTGCTGCGCCAGCGTCGGTCATTTCCGGGGTAGACGAGCTGAGGTTCAAAGATGCGGGAACCGAAGCTGCGGAATTGACAGATGTAGAGTTGGAGGCAGAGTCAGAGGCTGCCGCCTGCACCGCTTGATTGTTCGATCCAACTTGGGGAATTTTCAGCCGTTGATTTACATTCAGCAAGTTGGGGTTGCCGAGCCTGTTGGCTGCGATCAGCTCCTTGGGGGATACGCCGTAACCTTTGGCGATCGCCAGAAGCGTATCTCCCGGACGCACGCTGTAGAGCACCGTTTCCGCGGCGGTGCTGCCTGCGGGGGGGACTACCACAGCCGAAGGCAAACCGGGTGTTACCAGAGACTGTTCAATTGACTCGAATGTTCGATCGCCAGATCCCGATCGATCGACCCCGGCATTAGGAATTACAGTTGTCGTACCGAGGTCTAGAATTGCTGTCTGAGTAGGAGAATCTGGGGATGCCAGAGTCGGTACTGCAGCAGGTGTAGATGAATTTGTTCCCGCTTCCGACTCCAACAGGGACATACCTGATGCTGTGGTGCGGTTTTCCTGTTTTTTCAAACTGTCGATCGCCCCGTCGTCTGCGTTGGGGTATTCGATCGAGCTTTGTGCCGGCATCCCCGTCGCCAGCTCGGGCGCGACAGTTGGCTGCCCCCATCGGGCTGTACCGTCCAACGACTCGGAGCCAGTCAGATTTAACTTTTGTTCCGGATCTAGCAACGCAGTATTACCTGCGTTCTGTTGTAGCGCAGCAGCCGTCTCAGTCGGAATTGTGAGTTCTCCGTCAACTTCAATTGCGCTATCGGGCTTGATGCCGCTGACAGTTGCTAGTTCCTTCGGTTCAACTTCATAATTCCGAGACAAGTCCCAAAGGGTCTGCCCCCGTTGAACCTTAACCCCTGCCTGTTCGGCCCACGAACCATCAACTTGTGCCGAGGTAGCGGGTCCATTTGGCGAAACTGGTTGTACTTCAGCGGCGGATTTTGCTGTCGGCGCGAGTTCAGACGCGCGAGCGCTGTCTCCGTTTCTCGGCAGCAGGATACCTGAAGCACCTACGGATATTGCCAGCCCTAACGTGGCGAGAGAGCGAACTCTGCCAGTGCTGAGCGTTGTCTGCTTGGACGGTTCTGCTGAACCGTCTCCGTCGATTTCACTAGCCTGAACAGGCTTAATTTGGGGATATGTTCGTTTCAAAAAAACGACCTCCTACTGAGAAGCGCTAACTGTCCTTGGAAACACTCAAGGGTATCTCATGACGCTGAATTTAAATCAACCACCAAAAATATTCTGATTGTTGACAGCTATCATGACTTAGGCAAGATTACCCTGCTTTTTTAATTTAGACAAGCTCGAACCGTAATTAATTTTAAAATTCTCGGTCAAACCTGCTGCAATTACACCCAAAAGCCTTATGCCGCAATAGCTGGAACGAATACAAAAAATTTGCGTTCCGGTAAGGCTAAGACTCTCACCTATTGTCAAACTCTATGCCAATTTCCGGACAGCCTACAACCGTATATTTACTAGATATCAATAGCATTCAGGCACTAGCAGGCGATCCCTGCCGATCTAAGTCCCTGAAATCCTCTATTTTTGCTGCTCAATCATCTTGCGAGGAATTTGGTATTGGTGATAACAATATGTTCTTGGATGAATAAAATATATTAATCGGAGCTATCTACAGTTTCACCCGTTTGATACAAATTTCTTATATTTAAATCAAGGTTTAGCAGCCCCTAGCAGCGATTAAATATTTATATGTGTATGTAGGTGTCGATCGAGATTTATCCGAGTTCGCCCAACTGTCGTTTAGCCTCAAATAAACCCACAGCAGCGCTGACAGAGAGATTCAAACTCCTAACTCCAGGCTGGCTCATGGGAATAAAAACTGTGGCATCGCAGGCATCTAAGACGAATTGGGGAATGCCGACAGTTTCCGAGCCAAACATCAGCCAATCGTCGGGCTGAAATTGAAATTCGGCATAACTGCACCGCCCGCCAGTGCTGAATCCGATCGATCGCCCCCCTCGCTGTTGGCGACAAGCCAGAAAAGCCGCCAAATCTTCGTGACATTGGAGGTTAACGTAGGGCCAGTAATCTAAGCCAGCGCGTTTCAGGTAGCGATCGGTAATTTCAAAGCCCAGCGGGCCGACTAAATGCAGTTGGGTGCCTGTAGCAGCGCAAGTGCGGGCAATATTGCCAGTATTCGGGGGGATTTGCGGGTGAATCAAGACAAGTTGGGGCATGAAGCTAACTAAAAACGCAAAAGACAGCTCTGGGGAGAAGTATAAATATACCTAAAAGTAGATAGCAGTTATAGCTTTTATTTATAACCTCTGTAAAGTGCGATTGATTAAATATTCTGATTTGTTTTTTGGGGCTGTGCTTGGCAAATTTTTCATTCTCCCAAAATTCCGGCTGTGGGGATTGTGGGCTGAGTACGCACGGCCAGGGGCTAGTGAGAAGCCCCCGCGATGGGAATGGCAGGTAGTTTAGGCAACTAACTGGGCGCACAAATTGTCTTCGAGCTCCCATTCTTGGTGAGCCATGCCATCAATCCCTTGGAGAATAATGCTGCGGGTGTCCAAACCGTCCTCGTGCAGCTTCAACCACTGCTGGGCGGTGTTACCTTCCCGGAGAATCTTTTTGAGAGGCGAGAGAAAGCAGCTAAAGCCGCGTTTCTTGGCAAGAGGCAACACCTCCTGGTAAATTTCCTCAATCCAATCTCGTGCCAAAATCTTTCTGCCATCTTGCCAGTGGATGAGTTCGGCATCCAAACTTTGCCGGGATGCAGAAATTTCGTTGGCATCTGTGAGAGCAACTAAGTCTTGGTTGCGGGTAGCCGCCGGCAAGGTGCTCAGTTGTAAAGGATCTAAACTGGGGTCTTCCATCAATTGCCAAATGCGAGCTTCTAGCAAGGCAGTGATGGCCAATAAAGCCAGAGGATTGACTTCGAGGTCGCAAATTCTGAGTTCGAGGCGGTTGAGACAGTAGGGGCGCCGATCGCCGTTGGGCCGCACAGCAGACCACAAATGGCGGACATTTTGCATGGTGCCGAGTTCTAACTGTTCTTCAGTCCACTGGATGTAATGCTTGTGACTTTCAAACAGGGGGACGACGGCGGGAGTTTTGGGAAACAAGCCCCAGCGAGTGGAATGGTAGCCCGTGACTTCGCCGTCGAGAAACGGAGAAGAGGCGCTCAAGGCTAGGTAAAGCGGTGCTTCGACGCGGGCGAGGCGGATGGCGCGCATCAGCAGTTCTGGTTGGGAGATGCCGATGTTGATGTGAATGCTGGCGGTAACGACTTTGGTGCCGTAGGTTTGCTCGATGTAGGTGTGGTAGGGGTTGTTGGGATCGGAGCGGTAAAATCGATCGCTCCCGCCGAGAGATAGGGTACTTCCCGGTAGCAAGGTATAGTCGCCCAATTGTTTGAGATACTCGCGCAGCCGGACTCTGGGCTTGACTAGGGCGCACAGCAGGCGATCGTAGCTGCACAGCGGGGCAGTCGTGTACTCCACATTGCGGCTATCAGGCTCCCGGACAAATCCCTCTAAATCGGCGACTATGCGATCGGAAAGACCGACAACCTCACCTTCGGGCGTGCCGGTATACATTTCTACTTCAAAGCCTTTTGATAGCAGCACGTTTGTTCCTCAGATAATAAGTTGAGTGCTAGTTTCTAGTATCCCAAAAATTGAGCTGTTCGTACTATCTGCCGCGAGGCAGAGTTGTAATTTTTGGTTGTTGTTAATGAAACCGGGTGTGCGGGGGCGAACTTGGGTTGAGCGTTTTGCGTGTTAGCAGCAGATGCAAACGCTGACAATGCCAACAGTTTCCGGGGCGGTTGTAGAGTCACAAAGGCTGTTTGTTCGATCGCGGGCGTGTTTGATTCGGCCTTGGTGGCGATCGTACTTGCGGTGAAGGGCATCCCTCCCAATTTTTGGAACAGACATCTCCGGTAATGCTTGCCGATCGAGCTCGCTTGCAGGTTCTTTATCCTCCAAAAATCAAAGCATCCAGCGAATAGGCACCAGGCCCTAAAACTGCGGTCGCCACCAGCATCAAACAGTACATAAAAGCTTTCTCCCAGCTTGGCGGTTCGCCCTTGCCATTTGGCCCTTCATACTGCCCTTGGGGAATTAAATAGGGATCGCTAGCCACAAAAGGCAACCCTTTGGATAAATCTAAATAAATCGCGAATAGCATAGAACCGAGAATCGGCAGACTTGCTAATAGCGTAAGAAATCCCACAATCAGACAAACTCCGCCAGCTCACATGGAAGCTGCTGAGAGAAAGCACAGAAACAGCGGCATTTTCATAGCATCAGACCACTCTCGAAGATGTGTTATTTTTGGGTAGCCGTGCAGCACAAATAGCCCGCCGAAACCAACTCTCAGCAACAAAAGTGCCCAGCCGAGAATGTCGGTCGGAAACACAGGATTGAGTGAACTGAGCAGTTTTAAACTTAGTTCTGGTAGATGAGGTGAAACTTGAGCGAACAGCAGCGCGATCGCCACACCCAGAGCAAATTTGTAAATCATTTGGTCATTTCCAGTCGATTGAGATATTCTAAATTGGACATTATTAAACATCTATTATACTGCTGTTCCAAAAGGTTGTAAAAAATAGGCAGGATGCCTGTTCCACAAGAATTATGGGAGAGGTCTATTGCAGGTGGCGAGAACAGCTTTATTGACACCCGCAAGTGTTGAGATCGATCGCATATAATCTCGATTAGCCGCCCGCTGCAAACCCTGGATACAAAGTCATGCCGCCATCCACAAATAGCGTTTCACCGCAGACATAATCAGAGTCATCAGAAGCCAGCCAAACAGCAGTTTTAGCGATATCTTCCACTACCCCAACTCGACCGTAAGGAATCAGTTTTAATAGCTTTGCTTTCGCTTCCGGCGTATCCCATGCTGATGTATTGATGGGGGTTTTGATGGCCCCTGGCGCAATACTATTAACTCGAATTCTCTGGGGTGCGAGTTCTTGGGCAATACTCCGCATCATCATATTTATACCGCCTTTACTGGCAGCATAGTTGACGTGACCCGCCCAAGGAATTACCTCATGTACTGAACTCATGCAAATAATTTTGCCCGCAGCCGCAGAAATATGAGGCTGTACGCCCCGCCGCAAAAATTCTTTAGTAGCTTCGCGAGCACACAAAAACTGTCCGGTTAGGTTGACTCCAATCACTAGGTTCCAGTCGTCGAGTGTCATTTCTGCAAAGGACGAATCTTTTTGCAGGCCTGCGTTATTAACCAGGATGTCGATCGTACCAAATTCTTCGATCGCCTGACCGAACATAGCCTTAACTTCGTCTTCTTTGCTGACATCGGCACCAATGGCGATCGCTTCTGCACCCCCGGCTTTGATATCCTCGACAATTTTCTGCGCCTCTTCACCTCCAGAGTGGTAATTGACTGCAACAGATGCGCCGGCTGCAGCTAAAGCACGGGAGATCGCTTCGCCGATACCAGAACTTCCGCCCGTTACCAGAGCTTTTTGACCTTTAAGAAGCTCAGGGGAAAAGCTCATATTTTTTCTCCGTCATTTTGAAAATTTATTTGATATTTATTATATAGACTCTATTAGTCAAATTGATAACAAACTTGTGTAAAATTTGCCATAAAAATCTTTAATAGAAGAGATTGCTTTAGGTAAAATTTATGCTAGTTATACCGTCTAGCCTTTACCAATTAAATTTATTTATACCTTAAGAAATATATAATTTTATATTATGTCTTTCTTAAGGCAGATACCTTTGAATAAGAATTACCTCTAATATCATGTCCTGTCAATTTACCGCAGTCAGATTCGATCGCGCGTGCGGAGTTGGGTTGTCCCCAGGGAGCGGACACTGACTGACGCACGCGCGAACCATTTTGGTTTGGCGATCGACCGAACACGATCTAAGTTGAAGTTAGTTAGAATCAAGCTGCATTTTTGTATATAGCAATCCTAAATCATTTGTGAATTTCTTACTCCCTCCCCTTAGCAAGGGGAGGGTTGGGGTGGGGTAAAAAGTTTACGACTCATTTAGGATTGCTATAATAATTAGTGCATCCAGAAAATTATCAAATTTAACAAACAGACAGTATGATGAACAACACAATCTATCAAACTGTAATTGTAGGTGGCGGCTTTGCTGGACTATTTACAGCTTTGCACTTGAGCCACCAACACTATCCCCGTTCTGTAATTTTGATCGAAAAAGAGGATCGCTTTTGTTTTAAACCGTTACTTTACGAATATTTTAGCGGCGAAATGGGTGCAGAAGAAGTTTGGCCGCGCTATGAGGAATTGCTAAAAGGTAGCGGTGTCATTTTTGTTAAAGATACCGTTCAATCCATCGATTTACAACAGCGAGAAGTCAAAGTAACATCGGGAGATTCCTACAATTACAGCAATTTAGTTTTGGCTTTAGGTAGCGTTACAGGATATTTTGGAGTCGAGGGCGCGCGAGAAAATGCGTTTCCTCTGCGTACCGGAGAAGATGCGATCGCCATTGACAAACACCTGCGCGACTGCTTGCAACAAGCTCTTCAGATTCAAGATGCCCAAAAGCGCCGCAAATTCCTGACTGTCACCGTAATAGGTGCTGGAGCTTCCGGGGTGGAAATGGCAGGTACATTAGGCGATTTAGTGCCAAATTGGTATGCTGCTATGGGCGGCAATGCAGAGGAAGTACGAGTCGTTTTACTGAATCACGGCGAGCAAATCCTTGATAACGATATTAATAGTCATACCATTTCTCTAAAATCATGCAATACTCTTTGACCCCCCCTAGCC
>NZ_JBARVX010000532.1:0-10902 GCF_049646505.1 Microcoleus sp. | reverse complement strand
CATCGGCAAGTTATATCGTGGAGACCACGTAAAATTGACCGGTCGTTACAGAAACGGCTGGGCCCAACTCAAAGGTGGTGGCTGGGTTTCTACTGCCTGGATCAACTAATTCTTAACTAGATCGCTTTACATTTCTAGAAAGAGTTTTAATCGTTACCCGCTCCGACCGGGTAACGATTATATATTAAAGAGGCGATCGAGCCTGAATAGAATAATCGAATATCTGAAACTAAACTTTACCGCCGCCGATCAGATACAGTAAAGCCATCCGCACCGCTACGCCGCTGGTAACTTGCTGAGAAATCAGGCTAAACTGGGGATCGTCCATCAAATCCGAACTAATTTCCACGCCGCGGTTAACCGGGCCAGGGTGCAACACCTTCACATCCGGCTTGCAGAGTTTTAGCCGATCGCGCGTAACTCCATACAAAGAATGATACTCTCGTAAACTAGGCAGCAAATGCTGGCTCATCCGTTCCTTTTGCAGCCGCAAAGTCATCACAAAATCAGCATCGGCCAAAGCAGGTTCAAGCTGCCAGTGCAAAAATAACTTGCCTTCCCTACCATCGCCGCACTCAGCAAACAACAGCGGCAACAAAGTAGGCGGCCCGGCCAAATGAACCTCTGCCCCAGAAGCCGTGAGACTCCAAATATTCGACCTCGCCACCCGCGAATGCAAGATATCCCCCACCACAGCAATTTTTTTGCCCGCTAAAAGTTTCAGCCGCGGACGTTCGGTATCTAACAGAGAACAGATAGTAAATAAATCTAGCAAACCTTGGGACGGGTGTTCGTGCTGGCCGTCTCCAGCATTCAGAACGCTGACTCTCGAACCCAAACGATCCATTTCCGAAGCAATGGTACTGGGGACTCCAGCTTGTTCGTGGCGGATGACCATCAAATCCGTTCCCATCGCCAGATAAGTCTTAGCCGTATCCAGAATAGTCTCTCCCTTGGTCAGAGAAGAACTGCCGGGGGTAAAATTCAGCGTATCCGCCGACAGCCGCTTCGCCGCCAATTCAAAACTGTTGCGAGTCCGGGTAGAGGGTTCAAAAAACAAATTCGCGACCACTTGACCCTGCAGGGCCGGCACTTTCTTGGTGCGGCGGCCGAGCACTTCCTGAAAACTGGCCGCAGTTTGCAGCACCGTGTCGTATTCGTCGGAGGTAAAATCAGCCAGAGTAAGAATGTGTCGCCTTGTCCAAGTCATGCAATTTGAGATTTGAGATTTGAGATTTGAGATTTGAGATTTTAAATTTACTGAATCAGGACGGGCGATGGGTTGGCAACTTGCTTGCACGCCAGCGCCGGAGGGTCTGGAATGTTCGATCGACACTCGCGCGGATTCCGATTAACAGTATCCAACAATTTTTGACCAAAAAACTGGGCTCGTATCCAACAATTTTTGAGGATGGCTTTGTTATGTAATAGAGACATCAGCCGTAATGCGCGCTGAAAAAGTGAAGTAAGTCTAGCCGACAGATCCGATCCGGAACCCTGGTAGCAAAAATCCTCAATCTTGTATTAATATAGAAAATCCGAAATTGAAAACTCGATAAATCTCGCTGCAAAAGCCGTTGGACAGCCGGTGTATGCTTGGCAAGCAAGTACATTCGGCATCCCTGCTTCGCCAAGTATTATCGCGGATCAAAGGACGGTGAGTTTCAACACCTTTGCCGTCAGTAGAGCTATAATTAGTTTATGCCGCTCAGACCCCACTCTCAAAGCTTTCACCAGCGTCGAAGCTGAAACAGGTGCTTGAATCGCCCGAAAGCGGAAATTAGTCTGTAGCAGCGAAAGAGTAATTGCAGTTTCTCGTTTTCCCGGGCCTTGTCAACCAGCGACCTTCCTCGGCCTTGGCATCTGCTATGATATGTGGAAACGATCGAGGCGGCAAACTTCCCACTGCCGATCGACAGCATACAGTGCGACATTTCACTGATGATTAATTCTTTGAAGTCGGTCTTGACTATTCAGTCTTGCTTATAGGGCCTTGTCAAAACGAACAGTGTTAAGATACAAGTTGAATATGTAGCTTCCCGACTAAAATCTACACGTATCTTGGCTAGACTGTTCTTGGCGAAACTGCGATAAAGAGTGTGCGCTGGGAAGTGGTAATTACACAAGATTTAAACAATTCAAGAGGTATTATGAGCCAGAAGGTGATTCAGCCGATGGTTAAGTTCCAGCGTCAGGTGCATTCTCTCGTCACGTCTGACATTATCAAGCCGACAGACAGCATTTGGAAAATAGCTCTGCTTTATGGGGACGAATGGCCTTACTGGAAGCAGCAACTCCTAGAGTTTGATTTTTCTATGCAAGACCCTGTGAGCGAGTTGATAGCTGTAGAAGCTTGGGACGAGGAATAGGGGAATAGTTTTCAGTTTTGCTCCTCGGCACAGGCCAAACCGGGCATAGGAGGCAGAGGCTGAAAGGTTATGGGTAATAAACAGTCAACAGTCAACAGTCAACAGTCAACAGTCAACAGTCAACAGTCAACAGACTTCCCTTAAAGACAAGCTGCTAAAGCTCGAGCTAGTTGTTGAGCGGTTTGAAAGCGATCGCCAGGCTTAGCTGCTGTGGTTCGGACAATGGTCTCCCGCAACTTCGGGGCGATCGTCGGAATATTTTCCAGCTTAAACCCGTAACCTCGAGCTATTTTCCCATAAAACTTTTGAGGGCTTTCGGCCGTCAGCAAAAAAATCAAAGTAGGCCCAACAGCATATAAATCCGACTGAGGCAGAGGTTGTCCCCGGTCTTGTTCTGGTGCGGTGTAGCCTTCAACGCCGATGCGAGTGCCCGGAGGAGTGCCGATTTCTTTAACAGCGCCAAAATCCAGCACAGTAATGCAATTGTCCCGGTGCCGCACCAGCAAATTAGCAGGTTTAATATCCCGGTGGACGATCGGGGGTTTTTGAGAGTGAATGTAGTCCAAAATTTCGCAGGTTTGGATCATCCACTCGATCGCCTGTTGGGGAGCAACAGGCCCGCGGTTGTAGATGCGTTTTTCTAAATCCTCGCCGTGTAGCATTTCCATCACCAAGTATTTTTTCCCCCCTTCTACAAAAAAGTCAAAAAACTGAGGGATTCCCGGATGGTGGAGGGCCTTGAGAGTTTTAGCTTCACGTTCAAACAGTTCTTGAGCTTTGCCTATTTGAGCCATGTCAGCATTCATTTCCTTGAGGACTACCAGAGAAGCGGCCGGAGAACTTCCGGGTTTTTGAGCTTTGGCTTTTGCTCGATCCCAAGCTAAAGTCGTTGTCCCCATACCGCCTTGGCCCAAAGTTCGCAGCACTTGGTAGTGACGGATTGTGCGATCGACTTTAATCGGTTCGCCGCAGTGGATGCAGAATAAATTCCCCGGCGGGTTTCCCGCGTGGGTGCACCTCGGCGCGGTCGAATTGACGGTAGGGATCGCCTCAATTTTACCGCCGAGTTCAATAGTGACAGCTTGGAAATGCAGAGTTGGGCCGCCCCGCGCCAACTGGATCAGGGCACCGTCGGGTATCCAACCTTGAGGCACGAGAATACCGTTAACAAAAGTGCCATTTGTCCCGGAATTGACTAAGTACCACTGACGGTCGCTCTCGCTTTTAACTCTTTGCAATTCCAGGTGCTCCCGCGACACTAGAGCATTGGGGATCACAACGTGATTGTCAGGAGAGCGGCCGACCCGCACAATGGACTCGCTCTCGAAACTCCACTGTTGCAGGGGGGTCTGTTTTTCTGGATCTAAAAGAGTCAGCAGCATTTTCGACTCATAAGATTAATCTGCCACATAAGATTTATACAAGGTGGACAAGACTGACATCAAGGACACAGTTGAAACTTATTTTATTTCCTGCTTCTTTTTCGGGAGTCGGTTGCTTCCAGTCTACAGGCACGAATTGAGAAAGGCGTATCCTTAATAACCGATAATGGGATTGAGAGATCGAATAATCGCTGCGTTTTGCCGATCGAGCAACAGATTGTAAGACTCACAATCAAAAACTCGTTTTTTTAGCGGCATTAGTTGCTTGTGACCCGAAGCGCCACAAGTTTTTGATGATAGAAATTAACCACTTACTTAATTAAATCGCACTTCAGGTAAGAGGACAAAAAGTCTCGCCTTGCCCGGAAAAAACTGTTGCTGTTGGCGATCGCCCAACAATTACAGTTTAACCCTAGCCGGCCCAGGGCGCTGCCTTTGAAAAATTCACAGCATCCAAATTTTAAAATCGAAATGCGCCTACCTGCGCCCGAATGATAATTGCCGTGATATTGTCGTGACCGTTGCGTTTGTTGCCCAGTTCAATCAACTCGGCAACTGCCCGATCGAGATCGGCTTGGGGATCGAACAGGGGTTCGAGAACGCTAGACCAATGAGTTTCCAACAAATCATTATCTGTCAGACCGTCGGAGGCCAAAATCAATAAAGTATCTTCGCACAAGTCGAAAAACTGGACGTCAGGCTTGAGAAAATTACCGTCTCGCGGGCCGAGGGCTTGAGTTAGTTGATAGGCATCGGGACGGGAATAAGCAGTTTCCGGGTCAACCCCGCGCTTAATTTCGCGCTGGCCTACTTCGTGGTCGGAGGTGATTTTTTCTAGGGGCTGGCCCTTTCTGAGCCGGTAGAGGCGGCTGTCGCCGACGTGGGCCACGGCGAATTTGGTGTCTTGAAGTAAGACTGCGACCAAGGTTGTACCCATGCGGGCGCTGCCGGAGCGTCCGTCCTTTTGATTGATTTCAAAGATGGCTTTGTTGGCTAGCAGCACTCCTTCGCGGATGGTGTCGGCTTGGGGCAGTTGATTGTCCCAGCGGGTTTGAAAGAATTCTCTGAGGGTTTCAGCGGCCAGTTGACTGGCTACTTCTCCGCTGTCGTGTCCGCCCATGCCGTCGCAGAGAATGTAAAGCCCTTTGGTTTTAAAGATCCGACCGAAGCAGCTTTCGAGTTTGTCTATCTGAGTCCAGATGCTGAAGAAGTCTTCGTTGTGGTCGCGGGTGCGGCCGACATCGGTGAGGCCTGCGTCTTCCAAGCTGTACATCAGGAGCGGCATGGGCTGGGTTAAGACTTCGCCAGCGTCGGGGGGCGAGCTGTCGGGGATGCTGTTTTGGAAACGGGTGGGGGTTAGGGTTGCTGGAAGTGCGGCTTGGAGTTCGAGGGGAACGGTTTCTAGGCGCGATCGCAATTCTTCGATGGTGTTAATATCGCCTTTGTACATTTCTTGCAGCAGTTCGAGCAATGCGCCAAACTGAGTGCGACCGGACTGGTTAAATATCGTCTGCCACAGTTGCCCCAAGTCTATTAGTTGCAGGTTTGAGCCGGCGGGTTCGGGATAGAGGTATTGCAGCCGCAAAGAGGCAAAGGAAAAGGAAGAGTCGGGGTTGATTCGCAAATTTGTTAGTTCCAGCAAGCTTTGGCGGCAGCGCCAGGGTTCGAGGGCTGCCCACAGTTCTGTCATTTCGTGCAGCCAGTACACAATTTGCTGGGTGGAAGTTTCCGGCTGACTCCACCGTTCTACCAGCAGCGGCCATTGCGAGCAGTTTTCTAGCAGCAGCACTGCCTGTTTGTTGTCCGACCAGCTATCGTGAATGACTGGCAGGTTGTGAGAGAATTGCCACCGGAGTGCCAGATAAGGTTCGGCTATGCCTTGGCAAAGCTCTGCTAAGGCTCCGTTGGTCGAATTTTCTCCGTCTTTGATTGCTTTGTAGGGAGAAGTTCGTTTGGCGACGCTGGCAGAGTTGGCTGCTAGCATTGCTTTGAGCGGTGACATTTGCAGCGGCTGAGTGTCTAATACTTTTACTGCTACTGTGTCTGAGGGTTTTCTCGCCGGCAGGGTTTCTAGGAGTTGGTAGCGCTGCTGGCTGTCTAGATAATCTCCTGCGGGTTGAGAAGAAATTAAATATTCGGCTTCATTGGGGACGGGGATTTCTGGGGATCGGTCAGATGCGACCTCTGGCTTCTCTGTTGTTTGTTGGGTTGGGTCGGGCTGCGGTGCGGCGGTGAAATTGTTTTCAGATGGGGTTATTTCGCTCTCTGGTGCTGCTGTAGAGCTTTTTTGGTCTGTTTGCAAGGATGCTGGGACGATCGCCTCCACGATGTTTTCTGGGTCAATATTTTCTGGGCTGTTGAATTCGGCAGCATCGGGCTGCGGAGAAGTTGGTGCGGTGGCTGTTATTGCGGAGCCGGCGGTAATTTCTGTTTTAATGGGGTTGGCGATCGGTTCGGGAGAGTTTTGGGCTGATGCGATTTCTGGAAGGTTGTCGGTTTTTTGGGCAAGTTCGGCTGGGGGTACGGTTGACTCGTCTAGCTCGACTGCTGGAAAATTCGATCGACCGCAGATAATCGCCCGCCACACTTGACCTGTTGCGGCTCCGCAATTTTGACAGACTGCGGCGCTAACTGCGACTTGGGCGCCGCATTGGTGGCAAGGTTTGTGAATTAAGGAATTTCCGCATTGTTGACAAAACTTGTTTAGATTGGGATTTTCAAATTGGCAGCGGGGACAGAGGATCATAGGGGTTTTAAATTGGAGATATGCGATCGGCACAAAGCGGTGGGCGAGTTTTGGGTTTTAGTCTGTGAGCTATCGCTTTTGAGTTTTGGGCGTGACTCGCAACGGATAACTTCCATTGTGCTATGCCTTATTTTATCGGCATCGATTGATAACTAAGATATTTCTTAGAACTGAGATGTTGCACCGGCGTCAGGAATATCTCTGTCAAGCGATCTCCACAAAAACATTTCTCGCTTCCGAATGCAATTTAGATGGACATCAGCTTATCAGTCACAAGGAATTTTCTGTATAATCTTCTTGGAAAACGGTCTCTCGGGCGATCGACACAATGGTGGAAAGGGGTACTTCACAAAAATACTTCCTCCGGAATTGTTCTTCAGAGACTGCTGCTAAGAATTGCGCTGCAAAACCGACTGCTGGCGGAGAATTTTGTTCTGGGAATTGGGTTGAGGGGCTAGAGAATAAGGGTTTGGATGTGTTCTCTCCCATTTTTCTGGTTTCTGGTTGTCTGGTGATGTGGAAAGCTCGATCGCGGTAATTGACTTGGAAACCGAGATGTTTTAGGGTTGCGAATCCCCGCCGCAGAGATGTGTCGCCGATGTTGAGTTTTTGGCTTAGTTGTTGTCTGGTGACAGGTTTGTTGGTGCGGCTGAGGTATTTGGCGATGCCGATTAGCTGTTGGCAGATTTGCTGCGGGGGTACTGGCGGAGGTAAAGTGTAGGCGATCGCGAGTTTTTTCTGAGTGTGCTGTGCTTTCCGAAACCAGATCCGCAGTTCGTCCCAGCTTGCGGGGCATTCTTTGAGGATAATCCAGTTTTCGCGATCGGCTATTTCTGAACTGTCAACTAGATTTTGGGCCGGCATTTGAGATTCTAAGTTTCCGCCAACTGCTAACAACTCTTCATCCTGATTTATCTTGCGCCAGTCTACGATCCAATCTATTTTAGTCAGGGCATTAAATTGTTTGTCATCCGCGCATTCCCGCACAGAAATCAACCGCACTTCATAGTCCGACGTGTAAGTATTGAAATCAAGTTCGACAGTAGCATCGCACCGCCCTTCGGGAATTTCGTCTCGGTAGTGTCCCCACCAAATGCCGGCAAATCCTGTATCGCTAGATTCATCCCAAATATCAAAAGAAGTTTTGATATACTTTACTTCTTTTCCTTTTAAATCTTTAATATTTTTATTCCAAATATTCTTAAACCAGCAGTTTTCTATCAACATTTTTGGTACCGGGTTGCCCATGCCGCAGGGTTCGAGCAATTTTAGTTCTTGAAATAACTCTTTCCCTAATTCGGCTACAGTAATTTTCAAGTCGGCTTGAACCGGGGCTGCTGTTAAACTATCTGTGCTGTACTGTAGTCGGAGTTGTTGATTGACAGCATCCGTAAATAGGGGAATATTTTCAACGGGAAGACTCAATCCGGCGGCGAAGGGATGACCGCCGAATCTGTCCAATAAATGCGCTTGGGCTTTGACTAATTTGTAAAGGTCTATTTGATTGGCGGAACGCGCCGAACCCCTGGCAATTTTAGCTTGGGGATTTGGGATTTGGGATGGGGAAAGTGTTTGGGCTTCGGGGTTAAAAGAATCGACAACTTGCGTTTCCCGAAGACTTTGGTTGATTTCTTCGCTGCCTTCGGTGCAGAATAAAATTACCGGGCGGCCGTATTCTTGGGCGATTTGTCCTGCTACTAATCCTAATACTCCTACGGGCCATTGGGGGTCGCTGAGGACAATAACGGTAGTCGTTGAAAGGTCGAGTTTAGCTAGTTTTTCGGCTGCATCTTTGGCAACATCTTTTTGTAAAGATTTGCGTCTGGTGTTGGCAATTTCGGTTAAATTTGCTAGTTCTTCGCAGCGTTTTTTGTCGCGGCTGGTGAGGAGTTCTACGCAGAAGCGGGCGTCGCCTTGAATGCGGCTGACGGCGTTGATTCTGGGGCCGATGCCGAAGGAAATGTCGGTTGGGCGATCGCCCGATCTTTTGCACAAATCGAGCAATTTTGCAACTCCCGGACGGGTGGGATTGTTGATTTGTTTTTGCAGTTGTTCTATGCCGATTTGTGCTAGGTAGCGGCTGTCTCCTGTAAGTTGGACTAAATCGGCAATTAAGCCGATCGCCACTAACTCCAATAAATCTGTGAGCGGGCGCTGCGGAATATCCGGCAATGCGTGATATAATGCTTCGATTAATTTGTAAGCTACCGCAACACCGGACAGGTTAAACAGTTGGTGGTTAGCCGGAAAGTAGCGGGGATTGATAATTGCTGTCGCTGGCGGGCGATCGTCCGGCAATGTATGGTGGTCGGTGATAATTGTATCTATGCCTAAACCTGTGGCATATTCGATTTCGGCGATGTTTGTACTGCCTGTATCGCAGGTAATAATTAAGCTAATTTCAGATTTTGCTAAGTTGTCGATGCCGGGAATATTGAGTCCGTGAGATTCAGTTAAACGGTTGGGAATATAATAAATTAGTTGGTCGTTTTGAGCAAAAAATTCTCCTAATCCGTCCCAAAGAACCGAGGTTGAAGTTATACCATCGGCATCGAAATCTCCCCAAATAGCAACTTTTTCGTTATTGTTTCGTGCTTGCTGGATTCTGTCTGTAGCCCGGTGCATTTCTTGCCCGAATTCCCACGGACTTGCTGGTTGATAAAGTTTGGGATTGAGAAAACCCGGTATTGCTTCGGGGTTTTGAATTCCTCTATACCAGAGAAGTGCGGCGGCATAGTTTCCGGGGAGTTGTGGTGCGTGTTTTTTGACAGCTTGGATCAGCCAAGCTGGAGGCTGGGATAAAGGTTGATTTTGCAAATTTTGAAGTAGTTCTGTCATTGGTTATTTCATGAATTCCTGTAGGGGCGGGTTCACCAACCATCTTTCATTCACATCCACAATATCTATAAACCCGCCCCCACTGGGCGACTAATAGTGTCACTGGTGTGTCACTGGTTCCCCGGCTCTGCCTGGGAACCCATTTCCAGAGGCTCTGCCTCGCTTACGATAGGGAAAATTGGAGGCAGAGCCTCCGTATTGGCGTTACCAGGCAGAGCCTAGTAACGAGTAAAATTTGGGGGGCTTGTTTATATATTAAATAAATATTTCGTCGATTATAGCAACATTTGGCAGCCAATTTGCGGGAGTTTCTGCAGGAAAATTTGGTGAAAAAGCTTGGGTGTCTTCTGTGCGGTTGCAGCGAGTGGCAAATTGACAGGAAGCGCAAAGATTTGAACTAATGTCTACTTGCGGGAAGAATTCGCCGCCTGCGGAATATCGCTGTCGCCATTCGGTTAGCTGGCCCAATATTTGGGTTAAATCTTGTTTTGTGCGATCGTGTTCTGTTTGGTTGTAGGAAAATGTGAGTTGTTGGGGCGGTTCTTCTCCTTGCAATTGTACGAACCAGTATGTCATAGAAACTTGTTCGGGGGAATAGTCGCTGGTTTCAACTAAGACGTATAAATATAGGCGAGTTTGCCAACTTTCTGCTATCCATTTAGATTTTTGAGGGCGGGGATAGGTTTTCCAGTCGAGGATTTGGGCTGTGTTGGGTTCGGCGATTAATAAGTCGTAGATAACTGTGAATAGGTAGTCTTGAAAAATTAAGATGCGCGGATGTTCGGCTTGGCGAAAAATGCGATCGCTATTTTCACGATCCGCGAAAAGTTCGGGGGCGGCGTTGATAAAGGCTGCCACGCAGCGTCCGAGTTCGGGATCTTGTTGCATGATGGATTCAATGGGAAGTCCGAGTTCTCGCTGCTGCATCAAGAGGTGAAAGTGGCTGCCCCATGCGAGTTTTTGTTTTTGTTCTGGAGAGGCGGTAGTGGCGAGGAGTTCTAGGTAGCTGTATTGAAATTTGCGGGCGCATTCTTTGAGGATTTTGAGTTGGGTTTGGGAGAGTCGCAGCATTTTTGAGGTGTGATTTTTTTGTTTGTGGGTAAGGTTTTGTTATGTAAATTATGAAAATCATTAATTCTTCCGACTGCGAAATCATCTATTATTTTTAGATAGATTTACTTCAATCATCAGCATCAATAAATAGGGCTGACAAATCTCGATAACCACTGACAAATCGAAAGATTTCTACATCCTGTCCGATTGGCATATAGAGTATGAGATAGTTATCCATCGGGAGACTGCGTAGGCCTGGTAAAATCTCGTCTCGTTGTCGTCCAAGCTTGGGAAACTGAGCAATTTTGGCAAATTTTTCGTCAAGCTTGCTTAAAAAGCGATCGGCTTTATCGAGTCCCGATTGACTAGCGATGTAGTCTGCAATTTGCTCGATATCTTGAATTGCGGGTTGAGTGAGGCGAAATTTTGGAGTCATGCTTCTGATGAAGTGTAGCGCGATCGCAAATTAGCGCGGATTTGTGCCATTGCGGTTGCACCGTCTACGACTTCACCG
>NZ_JBARVX010000531.1:0-3887 GCF_049646505.1 Microcoleus sp. | reverse complement strand
ATCTCGTTGATGCCATTTAAAAATTCTACACCTCCCTCATCCCCAGTAATCTCATCGATCATGATAAATAAATGCTTGATGCGACTGGAGATATCTTTCATGCGATCGGGAATAACCCTATTTTCCCTTGCGATGTAAGCATTCCTAAAAATTTTTTCAAAATGTTTTAATGTGTCGCCTGCGTCAGTCTTCTTTAAAGATTGGATGGAAACAGTAGCGACAATGTTGTTGGAATGTTGAGTATCGATCAGGGTAGAAATGGCTTCACAAATGCTGTTAAGTACGCCTTTAGTTTTGACTCCAGTATCTTCGATTACCGCTTCTGTTTGTCTCTGGAGTCGATCCGATCGCCTATTTTGACGCTTAGTTTCTCTGCTATCTTGAAAATTAACAGCCTGCAATGAAAACTTTCCCTGCCGCTGATTCGAGAGATACTGGACAGTATATTTATGCCCGCTATCTTTAATTAAGTCGCTATAAGTATTAATTGCTAATATTTTATCATTCCATAAATCATCAGTACCAGGTTTTTTGAACTTGTCGATAATATCTAGATTTACCTGTTTTCTGGGACTGACATAAAAAAACAAAAATCCATCGTTTATGTGATTTTTGAGGAAATTGGCGATCGCAGTTGTCTTCCCAATACCCGGATTGCCAGTTAAAAAGATATAAGTAGCAGCAGATTCTAGAGCTTTTTCAATCAGTTGAGCATGAGCATTCCGCAAACTCACAGTTCCGCTCAATCCTAACTGCTGCATCAATTCATCCGGCACAATTCCCACCGAGTTGACAAAACCCTCAAGTCGCTCTGTGTGGCGCACAACATTGATTTTATCTGCCGACATTGCTAATATATCGTCAACAAACTCTTTTCCGCGATCGAAACTGTGACAAGCACTCCGCTTGATTTTATTTAAAACTAGCTTGCGAGCATCCGCGATTTCTTGAGGACTCGAATCATCCTTATAAATCAAGTGACAAGTTTTCAAAATATCTAAATTTTCAGGACGGACTGACATCGCGCTAATTCCGCGATCGCTATATCCCACCGCATTAAATATTAGTGACGAATCATCAGCAAGTATCCCAGTTTTTCGGAGAAACTCATAAAAACTATAAGCGTATCCCCCAGCTTGAATTAACTTAGCACTTTCCTTATCATCATACTTAAAAGCAGTAAAATAACTCTTCAAACCTTCTGAAAATTCAACTTCACAACTTTCAGTATCTATGCGAAGTTTAGAAAACACACTTTTCGATCGCAAGTAATTAATATCTCGTCTCAACAAACGCCGAATAATCTCTAAATAGTCCAGATTGGTCACATCCTCAGATGTCCTAATCGAAAACACCGACAAATCTACACACAGAATCCTAAATTGCCTACCATATCGCAGCAATATTAGAGTATCCGCTTTCAGAAACTCGCCTTTCTTTGTGTAACGTTCAATATACTGAGAAATATTTTCAATCTGGTCAAATTGAGATAAGACTTCTCCACACCACTGTGACTCACCTTTAACGTAAGTGCCAATGCTACTCCCATCGCAAAAACAGGATTGATAATACAAGATTTCCAAACGTCGCAGTTTATGGGAGTTGTTCCAACCTGTGGATTCGAGGTATTCTCGAAAAAAGTTTAAACCTGATAGAAAGCCTTTTTGTATGAAAAATACGCTCCACTTTTCAGCCATCTTCCTTTCCAGAGGACTGGTTATTTTATCGGTAATTTTCCTCAGCATCTTTGTAAACTCTAGCTGCTGCAATTCCTGAAAATATAAGTTGGCAAACTTATGCTTAATTTGCTTCTCTTTAATGCAAGCAAGAATCCCAATATTAAACCCAACTTCAAACAAACGCCCCAAATCTTCTGCTATCTTAGATTTCATGACTGCGTGCCTCCTGTCGGTGTATTTAAAACTTCTTTAACTTTGGTTAAAAACGCCAAGGCATTAAACTCCGCAATTCCTCCCATATGCTTGTATAAAGATAGTTTACCTACGGATCGATCTCCAATCAGATTTTCATAAGGATCTAATTTAAAACTAATTTTACCATTTTTACCGCTTTCTTTTTCGTATCGAGAAAAGTGGAACAAAGTCAGATACTGTAAAATATCATTTTTTAGTTGAGTATCGTCAATCAATCCCTGATAAATATGTCGGTCGTCCAGTATATCTTTATAGATGTTCAACAAAGTAGCATAGGAAATTACACCCCTATAGTTGCGTTCTGCCTCTCGGCCTACTACCAGTCCGTTAAACAGGTTAAAAAATACAATGGAGCGCTTGCTTGGGTCTTTTACTAAAGCTGTCAACTCTAGCGTATCCTGAATGTACAAAGAATTTACTCCCAATTTTTCTGACAATTTAACTGCATAGTATTTATCAAAAAACATGGGGTAAATTTTGATGTCATCGTAGTTTTCTTTGAAATATCCAATCACATCTTTCGACATGAAGAATAAAGCTTCTTCTTTTTGTGTCATGTGCAAGGTACTAGAATAGGGAGCTTTGGCAATGTAGAGAAAATGCCTGAATCCCATTTTGTAAACTTTCCCAATTTCATCTCGCACCACAGTAGGCTCTTTAAACATCTGTTCGTGTTCGTAGGTTTCCGAGAAGGTTTTGAGCAACTGTAGCCTGACAGAACCATCTTTTTGACGAATTGCTCCGACAATTTCTCCTTGCAAATTCGACAGTTTTTGCTCGCTATTCCACCTGGCATCACTCTCGCGACTGGAAACTATAACTATAGCGAGTTTGTCCAGTTCTTTTGGAGCATCAGACGGGTTGGTAAAGGTAAAGTTTTTTGGCAACACAGAGTACAAAGAACTCATCACATTGGGAGCTTTGTATTCTAAATTTCTGATATCAATACCCTGAGAATTAGAGCGATGTTCTTCATTGAGTAAATGCGATAACCTTTTAGATAAAGAACGCATAAACTCTTCTACTGGTGAATCTGACTGTTGATTACTCAGTTGCAGGCGCAGTATGGGAATGAATAATCTACTCTGTTTTTGCAACAGGAGTTTGAGGCAAGTATATGCAAGTAAATCGAAAGTAAACCGATACACAAAAGTCTTTTTAGAATCCCATTTATTGCTGGCTAGACTGTAGATAAATTCGACTAGCTTGCGCCGTTGATAAAAGCGCTCGTATACTGCATTACACTGCGAATCATTTGGTCTCAGAAGCACTGGCAGAGCTTTCACGCCTGCGATATCATACTCCATACTGAAGCTTTGTAGGTCGTCAGTAGAAAAATAATGAACATCACTAATTTTAATTTTAGCTGTGAGAGTAAATAGGGAATTTTGAGTAGCATTTGCTTGACCAATCGCTATATATTTTAAGGCTTTTTTCTCTTTTTTTCCAAAAACGGGCTGAAAAAATGTAGAGTTTGTAGAAATCTTGTCAAATTTTTGCTCTAAAATGCTACTTTTTACTGAAATGTGGAGAGGAAATTCTTTCGGCAAATGCTTTTGTTTCAGAAGTTTTTGCAGAAGATTCTTAAGACAGTCTATTTTAGAGGTAATATTATATTGTTCAAAACCTTTTTTTATCCCTCGCAAAAGTTTTTGCTTGGCTGCTTCATCAGATCCGTTGAAGGTTTTTAATACTTTTTCCTCAAATCCTGGAATAGGATTGTATTCCAAGTCTGAGTTAACTGTATAATCTTTTGCTGACGGGTCTTTACCTGCGAAAACAAAGTAGTATAAAAACACTAACTTCAATAGCTTTCTAGCAAAAATTTCTTTTCTAGTAGAGTCAGCAAGTTCAGCTTTGTGTTCCTCACTGTCCGGGTCAAGCAGATTGAGATAATACTCAAAGACTGTTTTACCGCCATAGGCTTGCACTGGATTATTAAACTTGAGCTTA
>NZ_JBARVX010000530.1:0-8563 GCF_049646505.1 Microcoleus sp. | reverse complement strand
TTTCTTGATTTGAATCGACAAAAAGAACTTTACTTTCAGACATGATTTTCTGTCCCGCGCTACAAAACTATCTTTCTCTTGAGAAGTTAGGACTTACGTAAAAACAGCCTTGCAACACTATTGGTAGCGGTAAGGTGCGGTGTGTTTCGCCCTACAGAGAGAGTTTATGCGTAAGTTCTAATAGTGAAACTGTATGGTTTATTTAATTTTACGTTTGATAGAGCGAGCGGCGACTAAAATTTCTGAAGATACATAGAAGTGAAACCCTAGTCAAGAGCCGGCAGGGTGCCTCACCCCATTGGTGTCAACTTAAGCCTAAAATCTTTGATAGATTTCGCTTATAGCCGAGTCTAGATCCCCCTAAATCCCCCTTAAGAAGGGGGACTTTGATAAAACTCTTGTCCCCCCCTTCTTAAGGGGGAGTAGGGGGCAAGCTAAGGGGGGATCGAACCCTAATAGTCAAACAGCAGACCGGTACTACGTTTGACATTAAGTTGACACTAATGGCCTAACCCCTAATCCCCACAATAATTTTTGGAGATGTCTAATCATCAAGCGTTCTAGGCGCAAAAGACCCAGAGAAACGAAAAATCAACAAAGGAAATAAACCTGTAAGCTTCAAACTTGTTATGAAATATCCGATCGTTCTCCAACACAGCGAAGAAGACTGCGGTGCCGCGTGTCTGGCCACCGTTGCCAAATCCTGCGGGCGCACGTTGGCCATCAACCGCGTCCGCGAAGCTGTCGGTACCGGACAACTGGGCACAACGCTGCTGGGATTGCGCCGCGGGGCAGAAGCTTTGGGATTTAACGCCCGTTCCGTCAAAGCGACACCCGAATTGATCGATCGCCTCAACGAAGCCCCGCTGCCCGCGATCATTCACTGGAAAGGCGTTCACTGGGTTGTCCTCTACGGTCGCCGGGGCAAAAAGTATGCGATCGCCGATCCAGCGATTGGTTTGCGTTACCTCACCCGCGAGGCACTCACAGAGTCTTGGAACAATGGAGTGATGCTGCTGCTGGTGCCGGACGAAAACCGTTTTTGGGCACTGCCAAATGACCGAATAGGGGGATTTGGGCGCTTTTTGCAGCGCGTCTGGCACTATCGCGGCTTAGTTGCCGAAGTTTTGCCGCTGAACATGGCGATCGGCCTGCTTTCTCTGGCATTCCCGCTGCTGATTCAGGTACTCACCGACGACGTATTGGTGCGAAAAGACACGGAACTGCTAATTACGATCGCGATCGCCACCGCCGCCACAATCCTCTTCAGCAGCCTGCTAAGCCTAGTTCAAGCGAATCTAGTAGCTCACTTAGCTCAACGTTTGGAACTAGGACTCGCACTCGAATTCGGCCGCCAAATCCTGCGGCTTCCCCTCAGCTACTACGAATCGCACCGCAGCGGCGAAATTGTCAGCCGCCTGCGGGACATCCGGGAAATCAATCTGCTAGTCTCCCAGGTAGTAACCAGCCTGCCTAGCCAATTCTTCATCGCCCTAGTATCCCTGGGATTTATGCTGGTCTATAGCTGGCAACTGACTGTCGCTGCCGTCGGTGTTTCGTTCTTGACAACTCTGTCAGCCCTAATCTTCCTGCCAGCCCTGCAACAGAAAACCCGCGACGTTTTGGTCACAGACACCGAAAACCAAGGCATCCTAGTTGAGAATTTCAAAGGCGCTTTGACTTTAAAAACCAACAATGCTGCACCTCAAGCTTGGGAAGAACTGCAAAGTCGCTTCGGTCATCTGGCAAATGCCACCTTCGGCTTGTTACAAATCAGCATCCTCAACAGCGTCTTCTCTACTCTGGCCTCCGGCGTTGGTTCCCTTGCCGTCCTCTGTTTTGGCAGCATTCTGGTGATTCGCCAAGAACTCACCGTCGGTCAACTGCTGGCATTCAACGGCATGAACCGCAACTTCACCGCCCTAATTAGCACCGCCATCAACTTGACGGACGAGTTCGCCCGCGCTCAAACTGCTACCCAGCGTCTCGGCGACATCATCGACACCGCGCCAGAAATGGGGGACAACGCCCGGCGCGATCGTGCCGACATTCCCGCTGATGCCGATATTACTTGCAAAAACCTCAACTTCCACCACATCGGTCGCGTGGATTTGCTGAAAGACTTTTCTCTAACGATTCCCGGCGGCAAGGTGACAGCTTTGATTGGCAAATCCGGCTGCGGCAAAAGTACGCTGGCAAAACTGCTTGCCGGTTTGTATGCGCTGCAATCCGGCAATATCCGCTTCGGACAGTACAATCAATCCGATTTATCCCTAGAATGCCTGCGCGAACAAGTGGTGCTCGTGCCGCAGGAAGCTCACTTTTGGAGCCGATCGATTGTCGAGAATTTCCGCTTTTGTTACCCTAGCGCGACTTTAGAACAAATAGTAAAAGCTTGCCAAATTGCCGGTGCCGACGATTTTGTCAGCGGACTTCCCGACACGTATCAGAGTGTTTTGGGCGAGTTTGGCGCGAATCTTTCTGGGGGACAAAGGCAAAGATTGGCGATCGCCCGCGCCCTTGTCACCGACCCGCCCGTGTTGATTTTAGATGAATCTACAGGAGCCCTCGATCCGGCAACAGAAACCGAAGTGCTCGATCGGCTGCTGGCTTACCGTCAGGGCAAAACGACAATTTTAATCAGCCACCGTCCGCGAGTTATTGGGCGCGCCGATTTGATTGTACTGCTCGATCGGGGTGAACTCAAACTAACAGGAACTCCCGAAGAGTTGAGCCAAATTCCCGGAGAACATTTAGATTTTTTACATCCTTAGAAAGCACTACTCGCTGTTCGAGGGTTGAGCAATCGAGAACTTGTATCATTGAACCGCACCATTATCTGCCATCTTCGGCTCGGATCGTAACACGCAAAATTCTCCAAACTAACCAAAGTTCTCCCCTTTCAGGCATAATGTTTGACAACCCGCATTTCGGATAACGAATGCCCAGCATCCTCAGAAAAAATGGCTTCAGAGTCGTAATTTATTTTGACGATCATCTCCCAGCTCACGTTCATGTCATAAATGCCGACAGTGAAGTTAAAATCGATCTAGGCAGTTCAGCAAATCCCCCGCAAATTATTCAATTAAACGGTAAGCGAGGCGATGCTGTCAAAGCACTAGAACTGGTGACTGCTCATCAAAACGAGCTATTAGAAGCATGGAGACAAATTCATGGAGAACCTTGAATTCACAGAAGCAGCACTTAAAGAACAACTCGATCGCGCCGAAGCTGCCGCCATCCTTGCCAATGCTACCGAACCCCGCGCCCGTTGGGCCTACTACGATCGCACCTCCGGCAATATCGTCATTCACCTCAAAGATGGTTCCACCTTCATGTTCCCCCATCACCTGGGACAAGGGCTAGCCAACGCCTCCGCAGATGACCTCGCCGCCGTCGAAGTTACACCGTCCGGTATCGGCTTACATTGGGAAACCCTCGATGTCGATTTAACAGTCCCATCCCTCCTCCGAGGCATTTACGGCACTAAAACCTGGATGGAACAACTCCACCAGCAACAAATTGTTGCCTAGCCCGGTTTCGATCAAAGCACGAATCATTGAGCTTAACCGAAGACAAAATGACTGAAGACCCCATCATCAAAGTCGGGCTGCTAGAATACGATAAACTCAAAGCCGAGCAAACCCAGCGCATTGGCTTCCGAGACAACCTCCTCTACGTCACTTTGGGTTTGTTCGGTACAATCGTGTCCTTTGCCGCTTCCAACTGGGCCAACTACATCGACCAATTGATTCTTGATGAAATTACCTTCGTCGTGTCAGGAATCATTGCTTTGATTTCCTTCTGGGTCTTAGTACCTGGTTCAGGTTTAGCTATTAATATTTTGGGTGGAGTTGAGTTACTCTTACTCCTGATTTTGGGTTGGGAAATAATCGTTTACGCCACCTTGGCAAACGGGCGATAAATTTACTGATTTGCGATACTAAAAATCTGAAATACAGCAAAAAGAGGGCGGGTTTTTGAGATTGTCTATTATAGGCAATTATTGTTGGTGAACCCGCTCCTACAAAATTTAACATCATATAATACCGAGTCAAACGGAAATGATATTAATCTATTTGTGGTTGGTGATTGGAAAATCAAACAAATGATATCATGTCCGATCGCTCGTGATTCCTGTAGGGCGGGTTAACCAACAATATTAGCCAAAAACCGACAATCTCAAAAACCCGCCCCGACGTATTATGCTGGGAATTATTGTACCGAAAATCGTTGAATATGATGCTCGTGAGTTTCTGTCTTAAGTTGAAAGGAACGAACCGAGGCATTTCCCTATCTCAGTATCCTCGGTAACAGGGAATGTTTCGCTTACAATTACAGTATGTAGCATCTAACAAAAAAGAGCGATCGAACTATGGGAATGACCCTGACCGAAAAAATCTTAGCCAAAGCATCAGGCCGCACCAAAGTAGAGCCCGGAGAAAACATTTGGGTAGAAACAGACGTGTTGATGACCCACGATGTCTGCGGGCCGGGCACCATCGGCGTTTTCAAACGGGAATTCGGCGAAAATGCTAAAGTCTGGAATCCCGACAGCATCGTCTTAATTCCCGACCACTACATTTTCACCAACGACGAACGCGCTAACCGCAACGTCGATATTCTCCGCGATTTTGCCGCAGAACAAGGGATAAAATACTTTTACGACATCACGGATCGATCGGACTTTAAAGCAAATCCCGACTACAAAGGAGTTTGCCACATCGCCCTAGCCCAAGAAGGCCACACGCGGCCCGGCGAAGTGCTCTTCGGCACAGATTCCCACACTTGCAATGCCGGCGCTTTCGGACAATTTGCCACCGGTATCGGCAATACGGACGCAGCATTTATCATGGGAACCGGCAAATTGTTGATTAAAGTGCCGGCGACGATGCGCTTTGTACTCAACGGCGAATTGCCCGATTATTTGTTAGCAAAAGACCTGATTTTGCAGATTATTGGTGATATCAGCGTCGCCGGTGCTAACTACCGCACAATGGAATTTGCGGGCGATACAGTCGAACGTTTGACGATGGAAGAACGGATGACGCTGTGCAATATGGTAATCGAAGCTGGCGGCAAAAACGGCACGGTGGCTGCGGACAAAACCACGTTTGATTACGTTAATCCCCGGACTAATGTGCCCTTTGAGGCATTTTACACTGATGCTGATGCTAGTTTTTATAGCGATCGCACCTACGATGTCAGCAAATTAGAACCAGTCGTCGCCAAACCGCACTCCCCCGACAACCGCGAATTGGCCCGCAACTGCCGCGATGTCAAGATCGATCGAGTTTACATCGGTTCCTGCACCGGTGGCAAAACCTCCGACTTTTTGAATGCAGCCCGCATTCTCAAAGGAAATCAAGTCAAAGTTCCGACGTATTTAGTACCGGCAACTCAGAAAGTTTACGAAGATTTGTTTGTCACAAAATACGACGGTCAAACCCTGTCGGAAATCTTCTTAGCCGCCGGCTGCATCGAACCTGCAGCGCCTTCTTGCGCCGCTTGTTTGGGCGGGCCGAAAGACACATTTGGGCGGATGAACGAACCAGAGATTTGCGTGTCTACAACTAACCGCAATTTCCCCGGCCGCATGGGTAACAAAGAAGCGCAAGTTTATCTCGCTTCGCCTTACACGGCGGCGGCTTCGGCGCTGACTGGCTATGTCACAGATCCGCGCGAATTCCTGCGTTAGAAAGTAGTTGATGAAAGGTGTGCGCTGCATACCTTTCGATTAAATAAACAAGCTGGATGAGATTTGAAAATAATCGCCGAGGGCCTTAGCTTGCGCCTTGCTAATCGATCGCTTGCCATTTACAACTTCAGATACTACGCCGCTAGATCCGATGATACCTACCAAGTCTGCTTGACGGGTGCTGCTAGATTCCATGATGTGTTGCAAAATCTCGTGAGGTTCGGATTGGTCGATCGGATAGTTTTGGGTCTCGTAAACTTCAATTAGGATGACTAACAACTTGTATAAAGCCTTCTCTTCTGGAGTCAGGTGTTTAGCAAATGTTAGCCTTTCTGCAACTGCCAGGAGGCGATCGTATTCTTCTGGGGTTTCGATCGCCTTTGGAGATATTTCTGCCAGCAAATTGTTATAAGTGAGTCGGTCAAAAGTAAGGATCATTTTTCCATCTGTCTTTGTCGTATTCAGCGTGGGTTAGGAAATATTTGTAGAAAACAGTTTGGTTCTCGTAGTTGATCCCGGAAATCAGGCGATATTCGTTGCCTTTGATATTAAAGACGGTGAAATTTCCTACTGCTTCGGCATCCCGATAAATTTTGCGAACATCCTCCAAATTCTGCCATTCCGCTTTGTTGACAGTTTCTTTCCAAATCTCAATTTGGTTTTTGACATCGGGATATTTGGCAGCATCATTACGGAGGTTGCGGATCGAGATTAGGTGCATTGGTTTTTAATTTTTTGGTGGTTTTGTATTGCATCTCTTTCCCTTCTCTAACGTGGCTTATTCCATCACTTTATACAGGACTTGCCCACAGATTTTATCTGTAGATCGATCGCTGTCCACCAGAACTCTACAAGTGATGTAAAAGTTCGGTTATGCAGCGTAATACCAAATCTGGGTTAGGTATCCCCTTTATTGTCATTGCGAGCGAAGCAAAGCAATCGCAGAGATGCAAGGATTGATTGCTTCGCTTCGCTCGCAATGACGGAATATTTATAACAGGGATGGTAAACTCGGATTTGGTATAATTCCTGTTTATGTACTTATACTCTCATCTTGAGAGTATAATGTCAAGGGTCGATCGGGTAAACATTTTTTAAGCCGTGTAGGTGAGTTGTATTTGTGCAGTCGAGGGTAAAAATCCCATAGATAGATTTATTCAGCCCTAAGTTACCGCAAGACATTCGATCGCCCTTTAATCCCACAAAATTTCAAAACTCATGACAGCTCACAATATTTCTCGCAAAATTGCTACGACATTTGCTTTAATTGCTATTACCATATCATGCAGTTCAACTAAGACAGTAAATCAAGCACAGAAGAAAGCAGAAAAGCCGCAGCCACAGATTGCTTACAGCGATTTAATCGTCGATGATCGTGAATCAGAATATATGATGATTCCAGTTATTCTATCTGGTGTTGAAAAAGAATCTGGACGCGATCCTATCTCATTAAAAATATTTTCTGGAAAATCAATCGGCAGCGGTACGATCGGTGAAAATATGATTTTTTATAACAAAACCAACGGAGAATCTAATATTTTATTAAACAGAAAAGCCTTAATATCTAAATTTGAATATTTGCCAGGTAAAAAAGAGCCAGAAAATCCCAGCAATCAAAATGGACAAACAAATCAACCGAAGCAAAATTCCTCAAAAAAAGTATCCAGCAAGCCTCAGAATCAATTGCTGTTGTTTCACATCATAGATAGCGACACAAATACTGATGGCAAACTTGACCATGCAGACGCGATCGTTGGATATTTATCTAACTTGGGAGGAAAATCGCTTCAGGCAATCACTCCGCCCGATACCCAGTTAATGAGTTGGGTATTTGATGAGAAAAGTGGCGCAATTTTTATTACAATTAGAAAAGACTCCGATGGCGATCGCAAATTTACAGAAAAAGATGATATCGATTTTGTCCGAGTTAGTGTCACCAAACCCAATATTGGCAAAGAGATCATCGACGGTAAAACTCGGGAAGAATTGCAAAAAATCATGCTTAATTCAAAGTAAACATCAGCTTTGTACTGAAAATGACTGGATTGTCGGCTATTGTCTGCGCTATCTTTTGGAAGATATTTTTAAAATTATTTCGCAGCATCGAGAATTGGTTCGCGTAGAAGTCGATCGCCTCAATCAACCCCCAACGCCGCTAAAGTTCTGAATTCATTAGACCCACTCTGGAAGAAATTTGATCTAGAATTAGAAATAGACTGGGTTTGTTGAATTGTTTATAATTGTATAATTCATCGGGAAACTTAAGAAACCCGGTTTCTCGATCGCACAACTCGATCAAATTGCAAGTATTCGGTAAATAGACGTGATGATTGTTATCGTGATGGGAGTCTCCGGTTCGGGAAAAACTACTGTTGGCAAGTTGCTGGCGCAATCTCTCAATTGGGATTTCAGCGATGCCGACGATTTTCACCCGCCAGCCAACATCGAGAAAATGAGTCGGGGCATTCCTTTAGAAGATGCCGATCGCATTCCGTGGCTTTTGCAACTGCAAAGTGAAATAGACACCTGGTTATTAGAAAATAAAAATGTCGTGTTAGCTTGTTCTGCCTTAAAAGCATCTTACCGCGAAATGCTCTGCCGAGACCAGCAGCGGATAAAAATAGTTTATCTCAAAGCTTCTTTTGAGCTATTAACATCCCGGTTAAAAACTCGCGACAATCATTACATGAAAGCAGACTTGCTGTCAAGTCAGTGCGCTACTCTCGAAGAACCAGAAACTGCAATTATTATAGATGCTTCGCAGCCGCTAGAGGTAATGGTGCGCCAGATTGAAAATCATCTAGTTTGCGGTTAATTTCCTACAAAAAACAGGTTCGACTGTTCGGACTTTAGTCTGCATAAAGA
>NZ_JBARVX010000529.1:0-5013 GCF_049646505.1 Microcoleus sp. | reverse complement strand
ATTAAAACTTGGTCTTGGGAGATATCTGTAAAACTAATTTCGCTAGATTCTAAATGGGCTTCTATCCAGGCTTTGTCTGCGATGCGATTGGCGGCGTTGACAATGATTGCTGCACGTTCTTCGCCAGTGATAGAGTCTGGTTCTTGGCAGTAGAAAATAATGTCGTCTATGATGCAGCCTTGGTTATTTAACAAGACTGTATATTGAGCTTGACCTGGTTGCAAGCGACTCAAGTCTGAGGGTACTAGGGGCTGAAATTTTTCGATTAGTTGTTTCCCTTTCAAGCAGAATTTTCCCATGTGGGAAATGTCGAACATTCCAGCTTGTTGGCGTACTGCTTGGTGTTCGCTGCTGATGCCTGCGTACTGCACTGCCATCTCCCACCCGGAAAATGGTACCATCCGACCTTTGAGCTGTAATGATAGTTCGTACAGAGGCGATCGCGCAAGCTGGCTCGGCTTCTCTGGATTGTTGGGTTCAGTTGACTTTGCCACGGGATAATTGCTTTTTTTGCGGGTAGATTGTTTTAATTTTACGGGAAAGTGCGATCGAATTTAAGAAGACGCTGGCACTTTCAACCGCCGTCCGATCTAATTTTGTTGCTCTAATCTTGTTTATGGAGAATAGCGGGCTCGAACCGCTGACCCCTACAATGCCATTGTAGTGCTCTACCAACTGAGCTAATTCCCCTTTCTTTTCGCGCTCTCAATCATGCCTTAATTGAGTAATGTTTGTCAAGCCTTTTTGAAAAAATAGTTTGGAGCCTTGAACTGGCAAGGCTTTGGACTTTTTTTTAAATCTCCTGGCTGCTTTTCAATGAACAAATCCCTACTATTATTTAATAAGTGTGTTGGGATATTGCGGTTAAATGGGTCAAACAAGACCCCATGAGGAAGTAGACGACTAGCAGGGCGGCGGCTGAGGCCGCAACTAGGGTGCCGGCTAGCATTAGTGAAAATTCCCGTTGCGCGATCGCCTCTTGCATTAGGTGCAAGGACCAGGCAACTAGGGCCACGTCAATTATTAAAATAGAAATCAGCATAAGTTACGTTTTGTAACAGCGTACCTATTGTAACAAAACTTTTGACTGCTTGCAGATTAGCTTATACGCATTTAATTATTGGTGTAAAACCACGAGGGAGCAGCAAAAAGGCACTGAGAAAAAAGGATAGCTCTGCCTAATCATTACGATATGCAAAGTAAATGAGAGTTAGCTCAGCTATTGAGGGCGGCGGGTGCGATCGCGGCGGGTGCGATCGCCTTTTTTGAGGGTAGGTGCGTTAGGGAAGCTGGCGCCTGCGGGAGGCCGATCGACGAAGAGCGATCGCCCGTTTTGAGTGTAGCTGGATGGGAGAATGGCAAAATCTAAGCCGTTGTTGCACTTATACCATTTTTCTAAAGATTTGCTATAGATGAAGTCTTAGCCCCCCCCTTAGTAAGGGGGGGGTTGGGGGGGGTAATATCTAGGGCTACTTTATGAAATTGCACTTAGATGCGGTAAAATTAACTTGATTAATCTGCTTTTAAAAGATGACAAATCGCTCTACTCGCGCCCTTTTTCACAGCAAAACACTCAACACTGCTTTGCGTGCTTTTAGCTTTCCGCAAGATATGGAAGCGCGCCGCCAAAAATTGGGAACCTGGATTGCTGCACTAAAAACGGGTACGTTAGACGAAATAAAAGAAGTTTCGCTGCACGGCAGTTTTATTAATGATATTTTTCAGGATGTTTTGGGATATTGCTCCGTAATTCAAGGTGCGGGGAAAGCTTGGGAAATTAACGCGGAACAAACGATATCTGATGGCGGCGGTTCTGCTGACGGGGCGATCGGCTTTTTTACTGCTGCTGACAATCCTCAAGGCAAAGCCGTTTCCCTGCAAGGTAAAGTGGTGGCTCCGATAGAACTCAAGGGAGCAAAAAATGATTTAGACCGTACTGCATCCGGGCGAGCCGAGTCAGCCGTTGACCAAGGTTGGCGCTACGCTAATTATACACCCGATTGTCGCTGGATTATTGTCTCGAATTATCGAGAGCTGCGACTTTATCATACCAATAAAACTCCCGCTTATTACGAACAATTTTTTCTGACTGACTTGGCGGATTTAGAAGCTTTTAAGCGGTTTTACTTTCTGCTGTGCCGCCGCAATTTTTTGCCCTCCCAAAACAGGGTTCAAACAATTTCTGCAATTGACAGGCTTTTAAAAGATTCTGACGAAGCTCAAGAGGAAATTACCAATAAATTATATCAAGAATACAAAGCAATTCGACTCGCTCTCGTCAAGCATTTTCGCTTTTCTGGGCCGCCGGATATTCCAAATCGCGATCGGGTACTCATCGAAAAAGCTCAAAAAACTTTAGACCGCGTTTTATTCATTGCTTTTTGTGAAGATAAAGGGTTGCTGCCGCGCAACACGCTCAAGAACGCTCACGACCACAAAGACCAATACAATCCTAGATTAATTTGGGAAAATTATCAATCTGTATTTCGCTGGGTTGATGTGGGAAATGATGACCCTCCCGTACCGGGATACAACGGCGGTTTATTTAAATTCGATCCGGTTTTAGACGCACAGTTGACTGTACCCAATCCGTTATGCAGTCTGCTTAACAAGCTGACAAGATTTGATTTTGATACGGAAGTTTCAGTCGATATTTTGGGGCATATTTTCGAGCAGTCTGTGACTGATTTGGAAGAGTTAAATGCGGAAACTTCTGGACAGGAATACGATCGCAAAAAAGGCAAGCGAAAAACTCAAGGTGTGTTTTACACCCCAGCTTTTATTACTCAATATATTGTCGAGGTTTCTCTGGGCGGTTATTTGCAGCGTCGAGAGCAAGAATTGCGCGCTTTGTTCCTAATGGGCGAAGTTGCTGAAGAGTCGGTTGGGCCGCCAAAGAAAACTGCAATTAAGTTTTGGAAATCCTATCGAGACGAGGTGCTGCAAAAAACGCGAGTTATCGATCCGGCGTGCGGTTCGGGTGCTTTTTTGATTGCGGCTTTCGATTATTTGATGCAGCAGTACGAAAGAGTCGATCGAGAATTGAATGCTTTGGGTTATAAGCCAAAAGACGGCAACTCGCTGGAATTTGACAGAACTATTTTAAGCAACAATTTGTACGGTGTAGATTTGCTGTCGGAATCGGCGGAAATTACCAAACTTTCGCTGTGGTTGAAGACGGCTCAAGCGGGTAAAACGCTGACTTATTTGGATGATAACATTAAATCGGGAAATTCGATCGTAGCTGACAGTAATGTAGCAGATAGAGCGTTTGATTGGCAGGCTGAATTTCCCCAGATTTTTGCTGACGGCGGTTTTGATGTTGTAATTGGCAATCCGCCTTACGTGCGGCAGGAGTTGCTGTCTCCAATTAAACCATATTTGCAAGCAAATTATGAATCATATCACGGCGTAGCAGACCTCTATACTTACTTTTATGAACTCGGATTAAAGATTCTCAAACCGGGGGGTGTGCTTTCGTATATTGTCACAAATAAATGGCTGAGGTCTGGATACGGCGAACCTCTACGCAAGTTCTTTGCGAGTCAAGGTTTACTAGAGCAAATTATTGATTTCGGACACGCGCCAATTTTTGAGGATGCTGATACTTTTCCCTGTATTGTCGCAGTCAGGAAACCTAACGCTTCTCTATGTATCTCTGAAACTGAAACCGATATTGAGCGAGGTAAATCTGAACTTAATTCGTCTGCGATGGTTTGTCCTGTGCCGCGCGAGGAACTTGCTAATATCAATCTTACACAGTACGTTCAAGAACACGGTTATCAAATTTCGCGCGATCGTTTCACTGCGACTGCTTGGAGTCTGGAACCTCCGGCTGTTGATGAGTTGATGCAGAAAATAAAACAAGTTGGAGTTCCGCTAAAAGATTTTGCAGGGGTTAAGCCTTTATATGGCATAAAAACAGGATTTAATGAAGCTTTTTTAATTGATGAAGCTACTAAAAATAGTCTAGTTCAAGCTGACCCAAAATCTGCTGAAATTATCAAGCCATTATTGCGAGGTCAGGATATAAAACGCTGGTGTCCTCAATGGGATGAAGTTTGGATAATCTTTGCTCATAGAGAGATTGAGATAGAAAACTATCCTACGATAAAATCTCATCTGGAAAAATATAGAACTAAGTTAGAAGCAAGAGCAGGCAAACAATTATGGTGGCAGTGGCAAGCCTCACCATCTTTTTGCAACTTATTTCAACAGCCTAAACTGAGCTATCAAGAAATTCAATTTCATCCAGCATATAGCTATGATAATAGGGGTTATTTAACAAATAATAAAGCTTTCATTATTCCGACTTCTGAATTGTATATCTTGGGAGTGCTTAATTCAGCACTCATCTGGTGGCACAATTGGCGGTATTTGCCGCACATGAAAGATGACGCACTGAGTCCCGTCGGCGAATTGATGGAAAAGCTTCCGATTGCACCACCAACTGACCAAATTCGTGCAGAAGTAGAATTAATTGTCAGCCGTTTAATTGAAATCGCCAAAACCAATCAAGAAACTCACCGAGATGTCTTGCAATGGCTGGAAATCACTTATTTAATTGATAAAGTCGGACAAAAACTCGAAGATTTTTCTACCCTTTCCTTTGCAGAATTCGTAGCAGAAATTAGAAAGCGAATGCCAAAAACTAAATCCTCCGATCCTCTCGGCGTTGCTGGACTAAAAGCAGTCCGCGAAACTTATAATGAATATGCACCGGCTATTCAATCTCGCAAAGCTGAAGCGTTGAGACTCGAACACCGTTTATCCGACTTAGTTAATCAAGCTTACGGATTGACACCGGAAGAAATAGATTTGATGTGGAAAACAGCGCCACCGCGAATGCCGATCGCCCGACAGATTTGATATAATGTTAGAGCATTGTTTATCGTATTTAGAAATGTTAGAATCACAATTCTTGCGTGGCAAATCATGCAATTTGTGCAGGATTTAAAGATAAATTATTGACCTTTAAAGTAATTTTTAATCCCTTGTTATCCGCTCTTGCTC
>NZ_JBARVX010000528.1:0-6162 GCF_049646505.1 Microcoleus sp. | reverse complement strand
ATTCAAGCAGCTTGCTGAAATTAAGCCAGATGAAGCGTTTCACACATTATTTGAGTTCATCGATCGTCATCTTAAAGACTACTCTTGGGGTGGAGAAACCACTTTTCTATTGTTCCTGAAGGGAGCTTTAAACCTTGGAGAGAACTATCGTCAGAGTGCGATCGAACTCTACGAAGCTTTTCACGAATTCATTCAGAATCAATTTGAGCATCTTCCCACAAATTCTCCCAGTCCTTATGAATGGTTGCGAGAGCCAAATTATCAAATTAGAAGTTTTGAGGAGATTGCACAAAAACTTATTGAACAGGCCTGGTCAGCGCCGTTGCTTCATTGTCGTCAACACCTTGTTCATCTTTTAAAAGATATTGCTCTATCTCAACCTACTTTAGCTATCCCCTGGCTGGTTAGTTTGCTCCAACATAAAGATTACACATTGAATACGCAATCAGCTTTAGTCATTGCGTCTATAGCATTGGATCGACCAGATATGCTGATTGACCATGTTGATGCGTTAATAGCTGCCCTAGATACACCACATACTGAAAGAGTTTACTATCTCAAAAAAACTCTTGAAGCAATTGCTAACCATTTTGAAGATAACACAAGAATTCTTGAGAAATTGAAGTCTCTACGTCCTCGTATTGCAGGAACAGGTCTCGTAATCCTTCCTGACACCCTGAGACCATCTTCTTATTTCCAAACGCAAACGCTTGCAAGGACAGCGAAGTCAATACGTGAAACCATTGATACAATCTGTCGAAGCTTAGACTTTAGTTTAGATAAGCTGCATTGGCAAATTGAGCAAGAAATAGTGGCAATGGGTTTTGACCGTGAAAAAGCTGAGAAAGAGTTTGAGGATCGTAGTCAAGCCTATTGCAGGGATGAAGAATGGATCCCCTTTGAAACCTATGATGCCTATTATGTGTGGCATGCATTTAATCGTGTTCTTGAACGAGAGCTTCAAGAGAATGTAGTAGATTCATCTACTCAGATGGTGATCGATGCACTTATACGTCTCTACGATCCTCGTTTTCCACTTAGCGACATAGATCCAAAGCCAAGTGATATAAATGTGCCATTTTTTCCTAAAGGCTATGGTGGCAAAGAACTGACACAAGAAGCACGAGCATGGCTCAATTTTGAGGGGGAAGAGGTACTGACAGAGCAACCTCTAGAAGATTCTTGGATTGCTGTAATGGATAAATACTATCAACAAGCGGGTCGAATAGTTGAAGAGCGCTTTTCCACAGCGTTTCTTGCCTCACACACACTTGCAGACACGATTCTTAGGGGTGATTGGAGAGTACGTTCAGGCGAAGCAGTTCTACAACTTGCTCCAGAGCCACCGTACTATTCACTAACAATTGATGAGGCTCGTTCTTGTCTTGAGCGAAGTCGAACTCGTATCAATGATGATTCATTTGCAATGATTCCATTAGTTGCTATTCATCGCGGAAAGTGGTGGCAGTTTACAAGCTCGATGCTTGCAAGCATTGCAGGTGAATGGATTCAGCGATACGAGTTGTCATGGGACGGCTTTAATAGCTTAAATCTCTTATTCAGTGGAAATCCCGCTCAAAAGTTTATTTCTTGGTGTGATGGTTTTGAGGTTGGTTATAGCCGTAGAAAACTGGTTGGGAAGGGAAATCGCCTCCTTTTGTCCAAGGATTTCCTTGAAACCTTAATGCGGGATTATAATTTGTGCCTAATTGTTACAACCTGGTCAAAGCGTTCTGCTTACCAATCATCTATAAGCCAAGAAAATGAGATTGAGCATACCAAGGAACAGGAAGCCATATTTGTATACCGGATCAATAGTTGAGTTAAACATATTGCTTAACGAAATTTAACTAATTAATGAGCAAATATACAATCCTTAAAGGGCGGCTACCACCGCCCATTGAACAAATAAAATACCAACAGGACTTACGCAACTGGCACAATTGGTAGGATACGTCAGCAGCCCAAACCTTATTCTCTTGTTTAAACACGCTCGTCTGACGGACTCTACAAGTTGATTGTAGTGTGCCAGTTGCGTATATCCTGACCAAACTAGGCTGCTCTACTTCCTCTCAGTTGAATGTAGGTACTATTTCTCGGATCAATCGCCAATTCCACCAACCCCGTATCCTCATCTTCAAACAGAACCGCACTAACACTCGCATCAACCTTTAGTTCCATTTCAATCACCTCAAAAACACTACCAACGGTCAACACTTAACCGAGTTTCAACCTGTTAACGCTTAGATAGTCTCGCCATAACTTTTCAACAATTCCTATTCTAACACCTCAATTCTAGGGAGAAATCAACTCATGGTCGCCACAATTGCCACCGAAGAAGGACTCAAAATCCCCGTTTTCGATGCCGCTTACACCGATGCCAAAGGTCGCAATGTATGCAAATTCTTCAACAACCCAGAAATCCTGCGCCACTCGATTCTGCAAGCAATGTTTCAACCAGAGGAACTGAAGACATTAATGATTGTCAAACTTGACAAATCCAATCCAGATCCTAGCCAATTACGCGCCAGCATCCACGACCCTGAAGACAGCATCAAGCGACGCATGATATTTCAATCTGGAAACAGCTATTACTTTGGTGATGAAACCCTAGCCAAAAAGATAGGAGACTTATTCGCAACCGAAAAAGACACCGCCTGTCGCTACGGTTCCCTTCTAGTCAGCACTTGTATGTCCGGCGTATCAGAATGCGACAACCTGCGAGTAAAAATTGTTGATTTCACAGACCCGCAATATGCTAAATATCGAACCGGAGACTGTCACGGTGCAATCAGTTCCGAATTACTTAAAAGCATCGGCGGTGAGAAAAATCGAGCCAGCCAATTTCGTTTCGCTTGGCTTCGCAGTTGGAATTCAGAAAATACAGAATCCACACCCCAAGTCAGCTTTCTAGCTAAAGGAACCCTCCGTCCCGATGACAATTTACTCGACTCATTAGCCGACTCAGAAGGTAACAAACCTCAACTCATTCTAGACCGTTCCAGCCTCAAAGGAATTAATAAAAAACAACTCAAAGAACTCATTCCTTGTGGCGATTACGAATTACCAAAAGCCATCCTTGGCAATCGCAAAAACAGTCAAATCGGCATCACCCAAACAAGCTGGCAGTCCACCGGGGTTTGGTTCGACGAAGCAGCCCAAAGACAAGACCTAGTGCCAGCAGCTAAAGCCGAAGCCCAAAGACTAGCAGCACTACAGCGCGACCCGATGAAATTGCGCCAAGCCATGATTGAAGATTACGATAAACGCGAAGCATTTTTAGCGCGTTTGAACGAAAGAAAACTCAAGGAACAGCAGGAAAAATTATCAACTACAAGTGACGACGAAATTAACGGTGACAGCGAGGAAGGTACCGAGGATAAAAAGCGGGAAAGACAGGACATCCAGATGCTCAAAGCCGATAAATTCGGACTGATGATAGGCAGTCCCGAATTCACCAATATGGCAGAAAGGTGGCTGGCATCCAAATGGCGAAATCTGGCTACCAGGGGAGCTTTATCAATGACTTCTGCAATGGCTCTACCCTGCGAAGATTTACCCAAAGGCACGGTTTGCGCTAACCATTTAGAAGAAGGAGAATGCGTTCAAGGTCGATTCCCAATTCTTAACAAAGATGGTCTGAGGATATATCAAAATGTACACGCAAAAAACCTGGAAAATATTCCAGAGGAAACCCGCGCTGTCATGGCGAAAATCAAAGGGGTAATTTGGTTCAATCCCAAAGACTTAGAAAAGTTCCATCAAGGAGACTTTGACGGTGACGAACCATTTGGCATTGAATCTGGAAAACTTCCTCACATTGCCCAACAAATCTTACCAGCACAAGACGGGTTATTTGACTTCGGGGAAGTGGTACAAGCTGAGAAAGTTCCCTATACGAAAGTTCGGTATCGAGAAGACGATTCTGAAGTCAGACAAGGTAAAGTTAAAGCAGGCGATCGCAAATTTACCACCCTAGAACAAATTGGAGTTGCCAGCTCTCAAAATGAAGTCGGAATCGTCGCTTTAGCCATTGGTAAAGTAGCAGCAGCACTCCCCAACCCCGGCGAAGATGAAAAGCTATTTCTCAAGCAGCAAAAGCGATTTATCGCCGCTCTCAGCATCATGGAACAGTACGAAGTTGACTACCAGAAAAACTCGCTGCGGGGTAAAGATGCCAAAGAAGTGAAAGAGAAAACAGGTTTAAACCCCGACACTTTACTCGAAAAAGTAGACGAATGGTGCGAGAAACATAAAAGCTGCACTTACTTTTTCCAGTACAAAGGAGACGATCGACTGTACAAACAATTTCCCATGCCCGCCGACTTTCCCAATGCTGTTTACGTCCTAGCCAAAGAAGCCGTTAACCCTTATTGGGAACAGACGCGGCTCGTCCACCGCAACCGAGATGAATTTCAGCACATTCTTCCCCCCATCCCAGCTCATCTCATCGTGTCAAAAGACAATCGCCAGCAACTGGGTGCAGCAGGCATTGAGTATGAAAAAGAAGGGAAGGAATTGCACGTTTCCTATGAGTACAAAAATGCCTTAGTAGAGAGAGGAATCGAGTACCGACACAGCAAAGAAAATGACCTGCATTGGGAAGAAAACGAATTACAATGGGCGAAAGACCTGGTGCAGCGCTTTCAAGAGGACAAAAGTATTATCTACGATCGCACTGGCAGCGATATCAAAGCTCGAAAAGAGGAAATGGGCAAACTTTATGACAGCTATCGAGCGGAAATCGACGAAATTTGGGATACTCCTGACAGAAAAACCAGGGCTGCTCATGCGTTATTTCAAGCTACCCACACTTCCGATAACCTGAGCAAACACCGGACAATTTGCCAGAAGGTAGCAGAGGATTTGGAAATTACCTTTTCCCTACAAGAAGACTACGAATTGCTCCACGAAGCCTTACCGCGAGATGCCTACGTCCTGCAAGTTCCTTTCCAAAAAGTGAAAACTAAAGATGGCAGAACCATTGACCTTCCTAACCAATGGAAAGATGCACTCGATAGCAAAGGTATTGCCTACGAAGCCACTGCTCATCCCGAATTGCCGCTAGTTGAATTCGCCTTCAAAAACTTACCCCAGAGCATGGTGGCGAAACTAGATGGCAAATATGGAGATAATTCCAACGACCATATCGACACCGACTCTTTGAAGGTAACAAACTACTCCGGTAATGAAACCAGACTCCTCATCGTCCCTCCCGTCGATTGTCGGTGGATTGAGTCTCAAGATAAAGCAGGTAGAGGCGCACTTGCCTACAAATTATTCATGGATGAAATCTCCGATGCTTTGTCAAATTATCGGGTAAATCAAATAGAAGTAGTCAATGTCAAACATCCCGATAACGATTACTCAGAGGAAGATTTCTCCAAGTCAAAATGGAAGGATCGGAAAGTAACTCTGCAAGTGGGAACGATAAACTTACCTCCCACTCACGAGAAATATTACCGATTTCAAGGCACTCCCATTATCCAGTTGGACGGAAAAAACTTGGGAACATTTTCCCCTGAAAGTCCTAAATTTCCCCCTGGAACCACTTTTGAGGCGACGCTTTCCCCCGACAAAGGCGGCAGGTCGGTTATGCTGAAAGTCGATCGCGAATCGATTCGGTTGCCTGAAACTCAATTGCCCGCGATCGATTCACCTGAAGTATCTCAGAGCTCTGAGTTGGCGAAGCCTGCGGGAAACGCGATTCGCTCAGCGATCCGCCCAAACGGAATCGCTCAAAACAGTAGCACGTACCAACCGCCAAAATTCCAACAAGAACCTGCTTCAAAACCAGAAACGGCAGTTAATAACGGAAAGGGCGACACCACTAACGCTAAAGCTGAAAACTGGCGGCTTTCTCTGCAAGACACGCTCTTTAGCGTCGTGTCGGAAACATACAAGCAACGGCGATCGCACCTTCCTTCCGATAGTACCCAACACTTCAAGTTTGGCGACAACCAATGGACGGCTTACGTACAGCCGAATGGGGATTGCTTTGTCAGAAACGAGTCCAAGCGCACCGTGTTTAAAGCCAACGTTCACACCGGGGAGGTTCAAATTCCCCTGGCAGAGCAAGCTGCGGCTCGTTTCCAAGAGATGATAGTGGAGCGAGAGACAACTTTGTCCCAGTCCCGAACTACTCTAGCGCCTGCGACTGAA